>JAYTKG010000075.1:0-32839 GCA_043730435.1 Acidimicrobiia bacterium
CACCTCGTAGCCCTCATGCTGGAAGTGATGTTCGGTGAACCACATGGTGTCGAATCCGAGCTTGTCGGCGGTGGTGGCCCAGTGCAGCATGTTGTCGTAACACGCAATGGCGTCGACGTTGCCGTAGCGGCGCGACGTGGGTGCAATGGCCGGATCGCCTGCGTCGGGCATGGGAACAGTTCCGAAGAAGTTCAGGTCAACGCGCATGACTTCAATCTACTCCCACTGTCGACCGGCCTGGGAAGACCGGGCGATGACGCAGGATTGCTAGTTTGTCGCCGTGATTCTGGTGCTGGGTGAAGCTCTTATCGATCTCGTGCTGCACCCGACCGGCGAGGTAAACGCCATTGAGGGTGGTGGGCCCTATAACGCGGCGCGCACCATCGGCCGACTCGGGCAACCTTCCATGTTCTTGGCGACCATTTCCTCTGACCGTTTCGGTCAGGGTTTGTTGCGTCATCTTCGGGAGGATGGCGTTGATCTGTCGGCCGTCGTTGCGACCGATCGACCCACCACGTTGGCGGCCGCCGAACTCGACGACGACGGCTCGGCCAACTACCACTTCTATTTCGAGGGTACTGCTGCTCCAGCGCTCGAGCCCGCTGCAGCTCTTACCGTGTTACCCCGCGGGGTTCGTGCGTTTCATGTCGGCACCCTTGGCCTGGTGCTTGAGCCGATGGCCACTGCAGCCGAGGCGGTGCTGGCCGCGCTGGAGCCCTCAACACTGGTCTTCATCGACCCGAACTGTCGGCCAAGAGTGATCACCGATCCGGCGGCGTACCGGGAACGAATTCGCAAGCTGTGTCGCCGGGCCGACATCGTGAAGGTCAGCGACGAAGACCTCGAGTTTCTGCGGCCCGGCATACCGGCCGCCCAGGCCGCGCAACAGTTCATCGACGACGGCGCGCTGGTGGTGCTACTGAGCGCAGGGGCCGAAGGCGTGCGCGTGTTCACCGCGTCCGGCTCGTTCCTCGTGCCCGCCGCGAAAGTTGAGGTGGTCGACACGATCGGAGCGGGCGATTCCCTCGGTGGCGGCTTCCTCGCCTGGTGGATAGCCCGTGGTTACGGCCGCGATGAACTCAGCGACGAGGCATTGTTGCGACGGGGCGCTTCGTTTGCTGCGTACGTGGCGGGACGCACCTGCGCAGTCGCGGGCGCGCAGCCGCCGGTGTTTTCGTCGTTACCGCCGGCGTTGCAGGCTGAGCTGTCAGCCTGAGGGCTTACTTCGAGTCGACGATGTCGACTACGAAGACCATGGTGTCGGTGCCCTGGATCTTGGGTGGGCGGCCACCAGCGCCGTACCCCTTGTCCGGCGGAATGACGAGCAGCACGCGGCTGCCGATTTTCTGACCGACGAGACCCTCATCCCAGCCCTTGATGACGTTGCCCGTGCCGATGCCGAACTCGATGGGCTGGCCGCGGTCCCACGATGCATCAAACTGCGTGCCCGTCGCCCAGATCTGGCCGACATACTGCACCTTGATCTGCTGACCGGACTTCACGTCGGCCCCGGTACCGGGCGTGAGGACCTTTACGACCAGCTTGGCGGGGGCGGCACTCTTCGGCATTGCGATGACCGGCTTGGACTTGGCATCACCGGTCACGGTAGGAAGGTCGCCCAACGCCTCGGCTGCAGCACCGCCAGCCGGGGCCTTGGTAGTAACGCTGGCCGCAGCTGGCTTGGTGGTGGCGCCGGCTGTACTCGCAAGCTTGGAACTGCCGCAGCTCACGGCGAGCAGGGCGACAAAGGAGAAGGTCAGGGTTCTACGCACGGGGGATGAGGCTAGTGGGGCAACGCCCAGCGTGGTGTTCAGGTCCGAAACCTGGGTTTTTGCGGTCCTTCTCGCCCTATCGCTCAACTGTGTCATACCCCCCTGCCACAGTGGAGGCATGACAACGTTTCTGGTCCTCCTTCTGATGCTCGCCGTGGCCGGCATCGGTGCGGCGGTCGGTCTGCTCTTCGCTCGGCGCAACACCCCCCTGCCGGTTGAACTCCCAGCCCCGGCCATTGACCCCGCTCTCGCCATGCAGCAGGCCCTCAGCGCGGCCGTGGCCGAACTGCGCCATCATGCCGCCAGCGACCGGGAGGCCTCCATTAAGGCCGCGGTTGAACAAGCCAGCGTGCTCAACCGTGACGTTGTTGGCCAGCAGATGGCCATGGGCCAGCAGGAGTTGTTGGCCAAGAAAGATCAGATCGACGGCCAGATGAACAAGGTGCAAGCCGAAGTTCGAGAAGAACTGGAACGCGTGTCCGAACTGGTGCGTCAGCTGGGCTCCAACAATCAGCGCAGCTTCGGTGCGGTCACGGCCGCGCTGCAGGCCCACGCCGAGACCACGGCAACGCTGTCGTCCACCACGGCTGGCCTGCGGGAGGCATTGGCCAGTACCAAGGCCCGTGGCCAGTGGGGCGAGCGTATGGCCGAAGATGTGCTGCGGCTCGCCGGCTTTGTCGAGAACGTCAACTATCGCAAGCAGGTCGCTATTGAGGGCGCCCGAGGCATGCCCGACTTCACGTTCGACCTACCGAAGGGCCACTCGCTCTACATGGACGTGAAGTTCCCCGTCACGTCGTACCTGCGCACGCTTGAGGCCCGCACCGATGTCGAACGCATCCAGCATCGTGACGCCTTCCTGCGTGACGTTCGGCTTCGGGTGAAGGAGTTGGCAGCCCGTGACTACACAAAGGTCGGCACTGCCACCACCGTCGACTACGTGCTCATGTTCCTGCCGAATGAGTCGATCTCCGGGTTCATCTTTGAGGCCGATCCGCAGCTGATGGATGACGCCATGCGACAAAAGGTCGTTCTATGTTCGCCGCTCACGCTGTTCGCCATGCTCGGCGTGATCCGGCAGGCGTTCGACAACTTCATGATCGAAAAGACATCCGATGAGATCCTGAAGGTGCTTGGCTCGTTTGAGCAGCAGTGGCACAAGTTCACCGGCCAACTCGATGTGGTCGACAAGCGCCTCGAAAGCGCCCGCAAGGCCTTTGAGGATCTGAATGGCACCCGCCGTCGAGCACTCGAGCGGCCCATGACACGCCTCGACGCCATTCGGCGCGATCGTGGCCTGCCGGAAGAGGGCGCCCTTGACCTCGGCGACTACCTCACCGATAACAGGGCCGAGATCTTGGATTTTGATGACATCCGCAGCCTTGGGGCCTGACCCGGCCAACCAGGCCTGACACAATCATGGCGGTGAGTCAGTCCTCGTTCGATCTCGACTTTGACGATGGTGGTGATCCCACCTTCAGCGTCAAAGAACTGACCGATGTCGTCAACGGCATGTTCCGCCGTGCCTTCACCGACGGGGTGTGGGTTCGTGGCGAGATCGAAGGCATGACCACCAACCGCAATGGCCACGTGTATTTCACCATCAGCGAACGTTCGGCCGAAGGTCAGGCGTCCATGGCGGTGGCCTGCTTCGCCAACACCTGGATGCGTACGGTGCGGCCGGCGCTCAGCAAGCATCGGTTGCGTTTGGAGAACGGCTTGGTCGTGCGTATTCACGGCCAGATGAACGTCTACGCACCCACGGGCAAAATGAGCCTCATCATGGATGGGCTCGATGCCCGCTTCACCCTCGGACAACTCGCGGCCGACCGGGATCAACTGATCCGCAAGCTGCTCTCTGAAGGCCTGCTCGACCGCAACGGCCGCCGTCCTGTTCCCAACGTACCGCTGCGCATCGGTGTGGTCACCAGTGTGGGTAGCGCGGCGTGGCACGACTTCACCCATGAACTCGAAGCCAGCGGCATCGGCTTCCAAGTGCTGGCGTGCGACGTGCGAGTGCAGGGCCTCGGTGCCGCCGAGCGGGTTGCGGCCGCCATCGCCACTCTGGCCGACCCGTACTACGGCCTTGATGTGCTGGTCGTTGTCCGCGGCGGCGGCTCCCGCACCGACCTGGCCACCTTCGATGACGAACGCATCGCTCGCACCATCGCGTCGTGCCCTATTCCGGTGTTCACCGGTGTCGGCCATGAGATCGACCGCGCCATTGCCGACGAAGTCGCTCACACGGCGTTCAAGACACCCACTGCGTGCGCCGCCCACCTGGTCGAGCGAGTACGGGCCCACGCTGCCGACGTCGATGAGGTGTACGCCCGCATCCTTCGTCTCAGCACCGAGCATGTTGCCCACGCCGAACGCCAGGTCCGCGAGCGAGCGGTTCGCGCCGTTGACCGCACCCGACGCGGCCTGGTGGTGGCCGACCAACGCGTGGTGCACCAGGCCGACCGCATCGGTCGCCAGGCCTCCCAGGCTCTCACCATACAGTCGGCCGATCTGCAACGCACATCGGCGCGTATCAGCGGCTCCACCCGAGCTCACCTGCAGGCCGCCCAGCGCCATCTACAGGTTGACACGGCGCGCCTGGGCCGCCGGGCGCCCAGGTTGTCGCTTGAAGCCGACCGTACGCTCAACGCGCTTGCAGCACGCGTTGATGCGCTCGACCCGGTGCGAACCCTCGCCCGCGGGTGGAGTATCACCAGACGTGCCGATGGCACGCTGGTGCGCGATGCTGCCGAACTGCATCCTGGTGATGCCATGGTGACCACATTCGCCTCCGGCGAGGTCACCAGCCGAGTGGAGGAATGATGGCCCCGAAGACACCCAACAGCGAAGAACAGATCAGCTACAACGACGCGCTCGCCGAACTCGATGAGATTTTGGCCGAACTTGAGGGTGATTCCGTCGACGTCGACCACCTCGGCACCCGAGTCAAGCGAGCCGCCGAACTCATAGCGCTGTGCCGTGGCCGCATCTCATCGGCCCGACTTGAGATCGAATCTGTCGTAGCCGATCTCGACCGGCTCACCGACGCCCCATCTCCGTAGCTGACCATTAGGCTCGCCGTCGTGGCCCGCCGGCGAACCTGTTTCTCGTGTGGTCAAGCCCAATCCGGAAGTGGCGCGTTCTGCAGTTCGTGCGGCAAGCCGGTCGACGCCCCCGACCTCGAAATGCTGTCTGGCGACACGTCCACAACTGTTGGAACCGACGTCACCCTGGCTCGCAGCGGGTCGCGCTTTCGGTCCGTGCTTGTCATCGGCGCAGTGATCGCCGCGATCGGCAGCGCGGCCGCGTTCACCGGCAACAATGCGAAATCGACCACTGCGTCCACCACGACGGTACCAACTACGTCGACACCGACGACATCCACGGAAGTCACGACGACAACCGTGGCACCGTTGGTGCCGAGCAAGCTTGACGCCCTCCCCCTACCTGGCGAGACGACCGGCGCCACACTCCTTCTCCGCGGCGGCTCCCTTGGGGACGGCAGCCTCGGACACAGTCGCATCCTTGACGTTGACCGTGGCGTGCTCACGACCTTGGACGACACTCGATCCTCCGACGGAAATCAGATTCTTTTCGCGCCCACCTCGAAGGGACTGGTCGCCACTCAGATGTACGGCGACGGATCCATCGAAGTGTGGCAGCGTGACGGCTCGGTGCGGCCAATTGTGGCGGCCGAAAATGGCGGCCGGCTTGTCAACGGGCAGGCCGTTTTTGCCGGTGACACAATGTGGTTCACGGAGTTTGAACCGGGGGGACCGAGTGGTCAGAATCTCACCAGTTTCTCTTTCCGCAACGGTGAACGGGTGGTGTGGTTGAAGGATGCGAACGACGTTTCGCTCGTGGGAGTTGATGCGAAAGGCCGTCCGGTCCTGACCGGTATGGATGGCGGTGCGTACACCTTCGACCCGCTGACGCGAAAGTTTGATCGGCTCAGTAATGCGCCGGTCCAGGCCATCTCGGCGGGCGGACGAGTAGAGATTGAGTGCACCGAAACATTGACGTGCACCGACGTGTTTCGTGGTGTCGATGGAACGTCGAAGACTCTACAATTTACGAAGAAGGGCCGGGGCAACGTGTCACTCTCGCCTGACGGAAAGCACGCCGTAAAGCAGACCTATGAGTTTGGCAGCGACCGACTCGCTTTTGACGTTGCCGACACTTCTACAGGCGAGGTCGTGCATCTGGGCGAGTTTGAACAGGGCCAGCGTCCGTTCAGTCTTCCCGTCTGGACCGGTGACGGCCGCTGGCTGTTCGTGCAACTCACGACTGGGCTAGCGGCCTGGCGGGAAGGCTTCAGCGCACCAGTCGTGCTGCAGGTCGACGGTAAACCAATCGAATCCTTCGCCGTCGGCGTATTCCCGAACTGAACGCCAAGAGACTGCGGGGCTATAGCGTTGGTTTCGGTCGCTGGCGGGAAACTTTGTTACAGCTCGCTGCCGACGGCGGCATGTGTTACGGCTTCGCTCGCATCGACCGAGGTAGCCGCCAATTCTGTTTGGGCCCATCAGGGTGAACGTACAGTCTGAACTCACCAGCCATCGCGGCGAGGGTGAACTGTGACTGGTCATTGACCCTGACGGACCCAAACAAAAACAGCCTCCACAACCCGCGGCCGCTCCACCTCGCCTATCGAAAACAACGACTTGCTCAGCAGTCTCCTAAGCGCAAGCGACCGCCCAAGTCTCCAACCAGCGAGTCACCGATACAGTCACCGTGTGGTTCGTCGCCGTTCGTGTTTCTCCTGTGGTCAGGCTCAGTCCGAAAGTGGCGCGTTCTGCAGTGCGTGCGGAAAGCCGTTAGACGCACCCGACCTCGAACTTCTCGCCGTCGACAGCACGGTCACCACCGGCAACGACGTCGTGATGGCAACGGGTGGGGGAAAGGGTCGGTCCGCGGTGGCGATCGTGGCGGTGTTAGCTGCGCTGGGAGGCGTCGCCGCGTTCTCTGGCAAGAACACGACCACCGCAAAGTCCACCACAACCGTAAAATCCGCAAAGTCCACCACGACTGCGGTCGCCAAGGCCACCCGCACGACGACCTCGACGTTGAGGGCCACCACGACAGCGCCGCCCGAAGCCACCACAACCACGACGACCGACGCGGCAGCCGCTCGTGCTCGTGAACTTGCGCTCACGCAACCCCGCACCCTGACCACACCGATCCTGCCGGAAAAGACCGGTGTGAAGCTTCTGTTGAGCGGACTCACTATGGTCGCCACCGGTCAGCGCGGCAACGCCATTGTTGACCTCGACTCCGGCCTCGTCACGTCGTACCCGGCCGATGGTGCTGTGGGTCAGCCGGTCGTTCAGACCTACGGATCGGGCTTGGTGCTCACCGACACCAGCTACGGCGGACTCCGCTTCGACACCTGGCAACCAAACGGCCTGACACGGTCGGTGGCCGTTCCGGTCGGCAACTCCGACGGCTCCAACTTTGCAAACTCGCTCGCTGGTGACGTCTTCTGGTCGATAAGTCGTAACGCCCTTGTGCCGCAGAGCAATGTCACCGTCGTCAGATTGGTGGGATACGACGTTCGCGACGGACACACGGTTGCTGATGTCGCGATGCCAGAGTCGGCCGGGCTGCTCGGCTCTGACGCCGCCAACCATCCCGTGGTGGTCGACTACGGGAGCGGTACCTACTCCTTTGACCCGGCCACGCAACAGTTCACGCGTATCACTACCAACATGGCCTTGGCGGTTCGTGGCGACTGGCGGATCGAGCGGGCCTGCACCGAACAACTCGTCTGCGGCTTTCTACTGTTGAACAGCACCGACCCACCCCACCCGGTTCCCGACCTCGACTTTTTTGGTGGGCCAGTGTCCCTTTCGCCCAACGGTCAGACCTTGGTGCAGGCCTCGTATCAAGATGGCGGCGCTCCCACGTTGGAGGCGGTTGATCTCATTGCGGGGACTCGACAAAAGCTCGGCATGGACGCAGACACGTACCCCATTCCGCTGTCGTGGTCATCCGACGGCATGTGGCTGTTCGGTCTTACGAACGGCGTGCTGTCGGCCTGGAAGGTTGGTACTACCGAAACGCTGCCGCTCGCCTTTGACGGTGACCTAGTGCACGTTGTGGCCTTCGGCGTTTTTCCTTCGTAGCGACGTAGCGACGTAGCCCGGTCCGGCGTGATCGATAAGGTCACTACGTGGCCCGTCGGCGATCCTGCTTTTCCTGCGGCCAACCGCAATCGGGCTCGGGCCAGTTCTGCAACTCCTGGGGGAAGCCCCTCGACGCACCCGACCTCGAGCTGCTGTCGGGCGAAACGGTGTCAACCGAAGGCACCGACGTGGTCCTGTCGTCGGGCCCCAACAAAGGTCGCTCTGCGATCGCCATCGTTGGGGTGCTGGCCGTGCTCGGGGGCGTTGCAGCGTTCTCCGGCAAGGGTACGACCAAGGCAACGACCACAACCGTTTCCCCATCAACCACTACATCACTGGCGCCGACCACCACCGGCGTGCCGACCACCACCGTGCCAGGCACTACGACCACGTCGACCGACTTCATAGTGGTCACCCCTCCGAGCAAGCGGACGCTGACCTCCCCGATCATCGTCGAAAAGACCGGCCTCAAGCTGTTGCTGATTGGGGTCCAGTTCAGTTCGTACACGCGCGGAAACGCCATTGTCGACGTCGACTCGGGCACGGTCAATCCGGTGGTGTCCGAGTTCAGCGGATTTGCTGGCCAGGAGATTTCCAGCATGGAGCCCGTCGGCACGGGATTGCTTGTGATCGATAGCGCCGGAACAGCAGCGGTATGGGAGCCGGACGGCACGACGCGTCCTTTGAACGCTCCCCTGCCGGGCGGGCAGGTAAGGGTTGGACACGATCTCGTCTGGTCGCAGGTTTACGATGGAGGGAGCGAGCTCGGGGCGCTGGTCGCCCATGATCTGCGCGACGGCCACGAGGTGGTTTCGATTGCGATGCCGCAGTCTGCTGGTCTGATGGGCGTCGACAGCAACGGCCAAGCGATCGTTTCCGAGATCGGCAGTGGCACCTACTCATTTGATCCGACCACGAAACTGTTCACTCGGCTCACCCGAAACATGACCATCGTCGCCCAAGGAGATCGTCGCATCGAGCGCTCATGCGACGACCATTTTGTGTGCAGCACGGTCATGGTGATCGGTGACCAGGTGACGGTGCTTCCCGATCTCAACGTCTTCGGCGGGCCGTTCTCCCTGTCACCCGACGGCCGTTACACGCTGCATACGGTCTACAGCAATACCAGCAATTCCGGCCAGATTGTGCAGATTGTCGATTTGACGACCGGCGCACGACAGCCACTCGACAGGGGCAGCAGTCAGATTCAATCCTTGGCCTGGTCACCGGACAGTCAATGGCTCTTCGGGATAGCCGATCACGAACTGGTGGCCTGGAAGGCGGACTCCGCGGAGACGCGGCATCTCACCTTCGATGGTGAGCCGATACTCGCGACCGCGGTTGGCGTGTTCCCGACCGGCTGACCAAGCGCGATCTGGGTAGGGTCGCACTTGTGGCTCGACGGCGATCGTGTTTTTCGTGCGGGGAGGTGCAGACAGGCGGTGGCGCGTTCTGTAGTGCGTGTGGCAAACCGATCGACGCACCCGACCTCGAACTGATCGCAGGCGACGCATCGAGCGACGCTAGCAGTGACGTCGTGTTTTCGTCAGGTTCCCAGCGTGGCCGATCGATGCTGGCCATCGGTGTCGTGTTGGCGGCGCTCGTAGGTGTTGCCGCTTTTTCAGGTGCGGGGAAGACATCAACGACTGCGCCATCCAGCACCACAACCACCGGCGTGCCGACGACCTCGACCGAGGCCACCACACCGGCAACGACAACCGCGCCATCCACGACGGCCCCTACCGACACCACACAGAAGCGTTCCGCCGACCCCCGACCGGTGACGCCAACGCTGCCGTCGTCACTCACTATCCCGCGAGGGAGCGACTCCGCCTCGGTCGTGCCGCCGGCACCCGGCGAACCGGTCCCGCTGCTTCCGGGTGAGACGACGGGCGCCAAAATTTTGCTCGTCGGTCAATACGCCAGTGGCGCAACCGACACCATTATCGACATCGATACCGGCACCGTCACGCCTCTTGAATCGTCCACGTTTCCCGATCGGAACTCGTCACGTCTGCAGACCACCACTACCGGAATCGTGCTCAACGGCAGCGGCGGCTTCAACGTGCAGCTCTTCACCGCCGACGGCGCCGTGAAGCAGTACCGGCGCGCTGGGCTTGGCAGCGAAGGTGACGGCGTAGTGATCGGCGACGTGTTGTGGACCACGCAGATTGAACCCGATGGACGCACCCGCCGCCTGGCCAGCATCGACTTGCAGACCGGCGCGGCCGTGGCCTGGGTGGACATGCCGTACGGAACATTTCTGGTCGGTCAGGACGAGAACGGCCGACCCATGGTGCAGGCCAGAGTCGTCTCATCCGCGTATGCGTTCGATACCGCGACCAAGGAGTTCAATCTCGTTTCGGCGGCTGCAATCATCGACTCCAACGGTCAACAGCGCATCGAAGTCGTGTGCGACGAACACCTCGCTTGCCGGTTCGTGCTCCGTGGGCCTCGGGACGGTATCCGCGACGGCACGGTCATCGACCTGGCCGAGTTCGCCGAGAATTCCGACGCGTCACTGTCACCATCGGGTGAAAATGTGCTGCTCATCACCTACTCGCCGCTCGCAGCTTCCTTCGATGTTGTAAACGTCGCGACCCGGGAGCGAACCCACCTACTCAACCGGTCTTTTGCGAACAGCGACATACCGTGGAGCTGGTCCGTAGACGGCCGATGGCTGTTCTTTCTCAATGACAACAAACTTTGGGCGTGGCGATTTGGGCTACCGGAACCGGTGGAGATTCTGGTGGGCGGCAAGTCGGTGCAAGGCTCCGCGCTCGGAGTGTTTCCGGCGCAGTCATGAATCGTCAAGGGTGGATCACTTTTTCTGCTGTCTGCTCCCCAGCGCGGGCGGCTGCCCGATAGAGGACAGACGGATTGAGAAGGGATAGCAGCGTGCAGACGAAACAGCGGGAGGTACCGACGAATTCTAGCTCCCTCGCCGTGTTCGTCACCGTGCTCGCCTGGTTCGTCGTTGTCGTCGCGGCCTATCTGACGAAACGCACCGATCTTGGCGTGAAGCTCGGCCTTGCCGGCTCGTTTGTAGGCGTCGTGGTAGCCGCACTGTCGGTTCGGCAACACTACGTGGCGCGTCAGAGCACCATTGCGCTGAACGAAGCCACCACCGCACTCACGTTGATGTCGGGCCGGTTCGATGCTCTCCTTCGCCATGCCGCCGATGTCGTGTTGATTCTCACGCCCAGCGGAACGTGCGTGTATATCAGCCCGTCGGCCACCGGCTTCTTTGGCGTGCAGCCTGACGCCGCTCTCGGTCGGCCGGTCGACGTTCTGTTGGGTACCGGTGCCCCGAAAGTTCTGGAACAGCTCCGTTCGGTGGCCGGCCTACCGGGTCTGGTCGCCTCGACCGAGTTCCAGCTCACCCAGCCCAACGGTATGACCAAAGTGATCGAAGCCCGACTGTCGAATTTGGTGCACGACCTGTCGGTGGGCGGCATCGTGCTGCACCTGGCCGACATTACCGATCGTCGAAAGTACGAGCATCTGCTTGAGCGCCAGGCCGGCTCCGACGCGCTCACCGGACTGCTGAATCGCAGCCGCCTCGATGATGTTCTGAAGGTGCAGTGGTCTGATCACGTTCGCCGGGGCAGGACCTTCGCTGTCTTGTTCGGCGACCTAGACGGCTTCAAAGTGGTGAACGACCGCTTCGGTCACGAGGCAGGTGATGAGGTGCTTCGTGAAGTCAGCCAGCGTCTGCGTGATGCCGTGCGGGGCCACGACATTGTGGTGCGTTACGGCGGTGACGAGTTCGTCATCGTGTGCCCCAACACCGACGCGGCGGAAAGCGAAGCGGTGTCCCAACGCATTCAGCAAACGATCTGCCAGCCCATCTTCATTCCGAACGGAGTGGCCGAAGTCGGCATTTCGCTCGGTGCTGCGCTTGGCCCCGGACCGTTCACCGATGTGGACACGTTGATGCGCTACGCCGATGAGACGATGTACCGCGTCAAAGGCGCCAAACCGTCGCGCAGTCGCCAGGGCTGATCAGGCCGGCACATTTATGGTGGCCAGATCGATCTTCGGCGTAGTCTCGGGCATTGCCGCGGCCGGCGCAGTGGCAGCGTCGGGCATTGACGGCTGGGACCCCGGCGCAGGGAGCGTCTTGTAGGGAACGTTCGGCGGCGGGTTCGGCAGGCGAAGCGGATTGCCCTTCAGTGCTGCGGTGCCACCGGAGCACGCCATCGCAGTTTCGATAGACGCTGGCATGGACGTGGTGAACGTGTTGGCCGTGAAGCAGTTGCCAGCGGCCGTGCCCGACGTTGGGATGTCGTAATGGAGATCGACGCCGTTGTCGCTCAGCAGATTGCCTTCAACCCGGTTGTTCTCGGGTGGAAAGTCACCGAAGCTGTTCACCAATATGCCGGCGACTTTGTTGCCGCTCACCCTGTTTCGCACCACCACGTTTTTCGTGCCTCCGCCAATAATGATGCCCTCGCCGAAGCCGCCCTTGGCCTGCTCTGGCGAGGTGGGATTTGAGTTGTCCGTCACGACATTGCCAGCGATGAACGTTTCGGTCTGCGGCGTGAGTTTTTCCATCTTCTGCGAGTTGGGTGTCATGCCGATGCGATTGCGGCGAAACGTCGAGTTCACGATGTAAACGCCGCCGGATGCGTTCGTGCCTTCATAACCGATAGCGTTTCCCTCGGCCAGCACATCGGTCACGACCGCGTTGCAAGGCTTGCACTGCCCGACGTAGATGCCGCTGTCGGGATGTCCGCTGGCGTACGAGTGATCGATCTGTCCGCCGCGACTAGCAAATGCGTAGATGCCATAGAGCCCGTTGTTGTAGGTGGTGACATACGAGACGCGGTAGCCCTTGATCACGTCGTTGCCGACACCAAAGGTCTTGGTGGGATCAACCCCGTCGGGGCTGTAACCGCCGTACACATACACGCCCGACCCGTTGTAGCCGTGAACCGTCAGGTTCTCGACCACGACGCCATCGGCCGCCACGATGATCCCGTTCTGCTTCTTGTTCTCGCCGTCCAGGATGACGGTGTTGCGATCCGTGCCGCGCAGGGTGATGCCGACCTTTTGGACAACCACGGCTTCGTGATAGGTGCCGGGTGCGACCAGGACCAGGTCCCCTTTTTGGGCCGCCTCGACCGCCGCCTGGATCGTTGGGCGGTCTTGGGGCACCCGGATCGGTGGGCGGGGACCGCTGGCCTTGCTGGTACAGGAGATGACTACTGCCACCAGCCCAATTAGCACGCCAACCCGGGTCACCTGGGCGAGGGGGTTTCTTGCTAATCCAGGGCGGTAGGTCATACGACTATTTCCTTCGATAAAAGATGGTCACAAAGACACATATGTTGAAACTAACGCTGACGGAAGGCGTCTAAACACTTACTGTGCAGTCCGCACCCTCAATGCCGCGGGTGCGGACGCACGGTATGGGTACCAGTATTCCCGTTGGTGCCCTCTCGGAGCGGACGAGAGGCAGATAACAAGTGCAACGGACCAGCTTGGTGCGTTTTTGGGTGAGGAAGATGAGGTCAAACCCGGGAGGTCGTGCCGCAGCGCGCTCGTCTCACGCGACCGCGGTGGCGTTCGGCCGTGAAGGCCTTTGCGACGCGCTGCGTCACCAGCTCGGCATTGTTCCTTGCTGCGGCGTGATTTTGCTGCACTGTGTCGGGGTGGCCGAGATCTCGGAAGCGCTGGGCTCTCCAGGTCGGGCGCTGCTGTTGTCGGGTGTCGGTCAGACCCTTCGCAAGGCGGTAGGCGAGTCTGACCTTGTGGTTGGTTTCGGTGACGGGCAATTCGGCATCCTGATGCCGGGTACCAGCGACCTGGCGGCCATGGCCGAGTTCGCGAGGCTCCTCGTTGAGGTCACCAGTCAGCCCCGGACAATTTTCGATCGCGAGATTGTCATTCACGCGGTGGCGGGCGTGGCACCGGCCGACTCTGACGATGTCGACGCTGGCATTGATCACGCCGCGTTGGCCTGTCGAGAAGCGAGACGGTTCGGCCTGGGCCAAGTGGCGATCTACACGGCGCAGCTGGCGCTTGAGGCAGGACAGCGTTTACAGATGACCAGTGGCGTTGGGTTGGCAGCCGTCCGCCAGGAACTTCGCGTCGTCTACCAGACAATCAACGATCTGACCACCGGTGCAGTCGTTGGTGAGGAAGCCCTCGTGCGCTGGCACCATCGTGAACTTGGGCTGGTTGCACCGAATGACTTCATTCCGATTGCAGAAGAAAGTCGGGCCATTCTCAGCATCGGGCGATGGGTGCTTGAACAGGCCTGCGACCGCATGGTTGCGTTGGCCAAGGAGTCCGAGAACCCTCCGAAAATGCATGTCAACGTGTCGGCTCGCCAGCTTGAAGATCTCTCCTTCCCGGCCACAGTGCGCAGCATCCTGGCGCAGCGGGAACTCGACCCGGGCATGCTGACGCTTGAACTCACCGAAAGCGTGATAATCGATGACACCGATCGCACGAAAGAGGCGCTTGATGCGCTGAAGGCCATCGGCGTACGGTTGGCCATCGATGACTTCGGCGTCGGTTACTCGTCGCTTTCGTATCTGAGTCGACTCCCTTTTGACGCGGTGAAGATCGACCGGGCGTTCATCGCCGGATTGGGTACCGATTCGGCTGACGGTGAGGTCATACGCATGATCGCCGGTGTCGCGAGTCGCATGCGTGTCGACGTGGTCGCCGAAGGCATCGAGACCGAGGAGCAACGTAACGAAGTAGTGCGACTCGGATGCGTGCTCGGCCAGGGGTTCCTCTTCGGGATGCCCGGACCGATGGGCGGGAACGCTGGGGAATCCGTTGAGATGACTCGGTGATCCTTGACTCCGACTGAACGAAATTACCGCTAGGTGTTCTACCCTTACGAGGTCATGTCCGCAGCACCCCCGTCACTTGCCGCAATTGGTGCCCAGGTCGAACTGTGTCTCGCGGGGCTTCTCGCGTCGGAGGAGGCGCGTTGGGTACGCATTGAACCCGAACTGAGTGCGCCGTTGCAGTCGCTCGCCCAGCTGATCCAGGCCGGGGGAAAGCGCCTGCGTCCGGCATTTTGCTATTGGGGTTTCATCGGCGCCGGTGGCGATCCCGATAATCGTGGGGTTGTTGCCGCCGGTGCAGCATTCGAACTCTTGCACGGTTTTGCGCTCTTCCACGACGACGTAATGGATGGTTCGGCCACCCGACGGGGCGCTCGCACGGCGCACCTGGTGTACGCCGACCGGCACCGCGAGAGCGGCTGGCTCGGTGAGGCCCGGCGCTTCGGCGAAGGGGTCGCCATTCTCGTGGGCGATCTCGCCTTCGTGTACGCCGACCAACTGCTGGCCGACGCGCCAGCCGCGGCGTGGCGTATCTGGAACGAGCTACGGATCGAATTGAACATCGGCCAGTACCTCGACATCGTCGGCACCGCAGCCAGTGAGCGCAACCGCTCCGGGGCCGAGCGGATCTCGCGCTACAAGTCAGGCAAGTACACCGTTGAACGCCCGCTTCATCTCGGTGCCGCTCTGGCCGCGCCCGAACGGATGGAAGAGCTCCTGCCCGCCCTGTCTGCGTACGGCCTGCCCCTTGGCGACGCCTTCCAACTTCGCGACGACATGCTCGGCGCGTTCGGCAAACAAGAGGTGACGGGCAAGCCGGTGGGCGACGATCTTGTCGAGGGGAAACCCACCCCACTTCTTGCAGTTGCCACCGAGCGAGCCACGCCGGCGCAGCGTCGCATTCTTGCCGATGTTGGCCGACCGGGTCTCGGCGCCAATGACGTGGCCGCCATCCAAGACGTGCTGATGGCAACGGGCGCGTACGACGAACTCAATAGTGTCATTGCAGCGTTGGTCGGCGAGGCCGTCGACGCATTGGAAAAGGCGCCGATCGAGTCCAGCGCACGGGCTGCACTGACCGACTTGGCGTACTACATTGGTTCCCGAGAGAGTTGACCCATGAAGGTTCTCGTGATCGGCGCCGGCCTAGGTGGCTTGTCAGCCGCTGCCCACGTGCGGGGCTCGGGCCACGATGTCACCATCCTCGAACGTGGTGATCGTCCCGGCGGACGTGCTGGGCTCGTCGAATCACATGGCTACCGCATCGACAATGGTCCGACGGTTCTCACCATGCCTGAGCTTCTTCGGGAGGCCTTCGCGGCGGTCGGCGCCGACATGGACACCCTGTGCCCGGTCAAGAAGGTCGACCCGATGTACCGGGCCGTTTATGCCGATGGATCACAGCTACGAATCGTGCACGGTCGGGACAACATGGCAGCCCAGATCGCCGCGTTCTCCGGTGAGGAAGACGCTGAGGCATTCGGTCGATTCTGCGTGTGGCTTGAGAAGCTCTACCACGCACAACTCGACAGCTTTATCGACACCAACTTCGACTCGGTACTCGATGTGCTCAAGCCGTGGAAGGCCGGGCTTGAACTCATCAAACTGGGCGGCTTCGGCAAGCTCGGACCCAAGGTGGCGACCTTTTTCAAAGACGAACGCTTGCGCCGAATCTTCAGCTTCCAGGCAATGTACGCGGGCCTCGCTCCCTACGATGCGCTAGCCCTCTACGGCGTCATCACGTACATGGATTCCGTCGCCGGCGTGTTCGTTCCCGTCGAAGGCATGCACGCCATGGCCACCGGTTTGGCTGCTGCCGTTGAGCAGGCGGGTGTGGCCATCAAGTACGACGCCGAGGTCTCGTCGATCCTGCGAGCCAGCGGCACCACCGGTGCGGTCGTGGGCGTGGAACTGGCCACCGGCGACCGGGTGATGGCCGATGCCGTCGTGTGTAACCCTGACCTTCCTGTTGCCTACCGCACGCTGCTGGGCGGGCTGGATGCGCCCCGTGTTGCCCGTCGCGGCGCCTACTCGCCCAGCTGCCTACTGTGGGTCGCAGGTGTGAAAGGCCTCCCGCCCGCAGAGGCTGCGCACCACAACATCCACTTCGGTCACGACTGGGACGGAGCGTTCAAAGCCCTCATCAAAGACGGCGTGCGCATGCCTGACCCATCGATCTTGGTCACTCTGCACTCGCTCGGCGCACCGCAACTGGCGCCGCCCGATTCGTCCACCATCTACGTACTTGAGCCGACGCCGAACCTTGACGGCAAGATCGACTGGAGCCGTGAACGGGATCGCGTCATGGCCGACCTTCGTCAGCGGGTCGGCTCACTCGGTTACCCCGTCGACGTCGAGGTCGAGCAGATTCTTGATCCGCTCGACTGGGAGCGTCAGGGCATGGAGCGCGGCACGCCGTTCGCACTGTCGCACACGTTCCGCCAGACGGGCCCGTTCCGACCGAACAACATCGACAAGCGCATACCGGGTCTGGTGTTCGTCGGCTCATCCACCGTGCCGGGCGTTGGCGTACCGATGGTCCTGATATCGGGCAAGCTCGCAGCCGCGCGGGTCAACGAGCTGCCACAATCTCGCCGATGACCGTTTCGCTCGCCGCCAGCTACGAGGAATGTAAACGCCTCAACCGTAAGCACGGCACCACCTACTACTGGTCCACCCTCGTGCTCCCGAAGGCCAAGCAGCCATACGTGCATGCGCTCTACGGGTTCTGCCGTTACGCAGATGAGATCGTCGACGACCTGGCATCAACCGCCACCATCGATGAAAAGGCTGCGCAACTGGCCTCGTTCGGCGACCAGTTTTTCCGAGATCTTGCACGGGGTCAGAGCGACCATCTCGTGCTGGCGGCGGTGGTCGATACTGTGAAGCACAACGACATCGACCCGGAGTGTTTCCGGCGGTTTCTCCGCTCGATGACGATGGATCTCTCGGTGGAAAAGTACGACACCTACGCGGATCTTGAGCACTACATGGACGGCTCGGCCGCAGTGATTGGTGAGATGATGCTGCCGGTGCTTGACCCCGTTTCCCCTGAGGCGCTTGGTCATGCTCGCGATCTTGGCAACGCCTTTCAGCTCACCAACTTTTTGCGCGACATCAACGAAGACCTCGACCGCAATCGTCAGTACATCCCACAAGAGGACCTTCAACAGTTCGGCGTCGATCTCGCGCAGCGACGGTGCACGCCGGCATTCGTGGACCTGATGAAGTTCGAGATCGAACGCTGCAACGAGCTCTACCGGTCAGCCGACATTGGCCTTTCCATGCTGCCCCCCGTCTCGCGTCGCTGCATCACCTCGGCACGCGTGTTGTACTCCGGCATTCTCGACAAGATCACGGAAGCCAACTACGACGTGTTCGCGGCGCGGGTGAGCGTACCCACCTGGAGGAAACTCGCCCTCGTCGGCAAGTTGATGGCGCGGCGGTGAGGAGGGGCTGGGTTCCGTTCGCATTTTCGGCGGCGGCCATGATTGCGACGCCGCTGCGTCCTCGGGGGCGTCGGTCGGTGTTGGCTTCTGTGGTGGTCACCGGGTTGGCAGCAACAACGTTCGTGGCCGCGTCCCGGCGATGGGGGATGAGGCGGACAATAGTTGCATTCGGAACTATCGCGATGTCCACGCTTGGCGTCGAGGGATTCGGCACGCAGACCGGCAAGCTCTTTGGCGAGTATCACTATTCGTCGATTCTCAAGCCGCAGATAGCGGGCGTGCCAGCCATTGTGCCGCTCGCATGGTTCGCCATGGCGGTGCCCGCCCGCGAGACCGCGGTTGCCATCAATCGGCGCTGGCGCATTCCGCTTGGCGCTGTCTTGTTGACCGCCTGGGATCTCTTCCTCGATCCGCAGATGGTCGGTGAGGGCTACTGGACGTGGGCCCGCAACGGCCGCTACCGGGGCATCCCGCTTTCCAACTATATGGGTTGGCTCGTCACGTCACTCGGTGTCATGGCCATGCTCGAGGCCACCTTGCCGCCTGATGAAAAGGCTGATGCGGCGCTGGTGGGGGAGTACTCGTGGATGGCGGTTATGCAGATGCTCGGGTTCGCGGCGTTCTTTGATGACCCGCTGGTCGCTGCGGTTGGCGGGTCGGCCATGCTGCCGCCGGCCATCTTGGCGCTGCGCAAGGTGCTCACTCGTGGCTGACGTCGCGGTCATTGGCGGAGGCGTTGGTGGGCTGTGCGCCGCTATCCGGCTGCGAGCGGTCGGCCACCGGGTAGATGTGTTCGAACGCAACGAGCTCATGGGCGGCAAGCTGGCGGTGCGTGAGCGGGACGGCTTCTCGTTCGATATCGGCCCGTCGCTCCTTACCCTGCCGAACCAGTTCGACGATGTGTTACGACTCACCGGCACGACGTTGGCCGAGCAGGTTGAACTGGTGCGCCTCGACCCCCAGTTCCGCTATCACTGGCCAGACGGCAGCACGCTCGACATCCCGAACGATCCGCCCGCTGCCGTGCGGGCAGTCGAAGCGTTCTCACCCGGCAGTGGCGAGCCGTGGCGCTCCTTCATCGAGCGGTCCCAACGCATCTGGACCGTCAGTGAACGCACCTTCTTCGCTGGCCCGATGTCATCACCACTCGCCCTACTTCGACGCATGCGTTCGCCCCGCGATCTCGTTGCTATCGACGCCATGCGCACGTTGGCCAAGGCTGCGGCCGATTCGTTCACCGATCCTCGCCTGCAGCAGTGGGCCTGCCGCTATGCCACATATTCGGGCAGCTCGCCGTTTCAAGCTCCGGCGACCCTCGGCTGCATCCCGGCTATCGAACAACGCCACGGCGCCTGGTACGTGATGGGTGGCCTCGGGCGACTTCGGGACGTGCTCGTGCGGGCCTGTGAATCCTTTGGCATCGGCCTGCATCCGTCGACGGAAGTCACCGCGGTGACAGCATCGGCCGATCGGGTCACCGGTATTCGTACGGCCGACGGCTCGACGCACGGCGCGTCGATAGTGATTGCCAACGTGGACGCTGCGCACCTCTACCGGGACCTGCTGCCTCGACCCACCGCGTTGCGTCGCCTTGGTCGGGCGACGCCGTCGGGTTCAGGCTTCGCGGTCATGGCGGCCGTGCGCGGCCGTACGCCCGCCGTGCAGCATCATTCGATCTGGTTCTCACCGAGTTACCAGCAGGAGTACGCCGATCTTGACGCCGGTAGACCCGCGTCGACACCGACGGTCTACGCATGCGTGTCGTCGGCGACCGACGCCAGCCAAGCGCCCGAGGACCATGAGAACTGGTTCCTGCTTGCCAATGCACCCGCTGACGCCGGAGCGATGGATGGTTACGCCCAGGTGATGCTTGAGCGACTGGCGGCCTGTGGAACCGATCTTCGTGACCGAATCGTTTTCACCGAGACGATGAGCCCGGCCGACATTGCCAGCCGTTACCGGGCCGCCCACGGGTCGATCTACGGAACCTCCTCCAACGGTCGCAGAGCCGCGTTCGCCCGTCCCGCGAACCGCGGACCGGTAGCCGGCCTCTACCTTGTCGGTGGTACCAGCCACCCCGGAGGCGGCCTGCCGCTGGTGGCGATCAGCGCACGCATCGTTGCCGACATGATCGCGGTTGACCAGTGAGGCGAGTGCTCCGTTGGTTGTTCCTCGCGCTCCGCTTGGCGGCCGCAGTCGGCGCGCTTCGACAGCTCATTCGGGCCGGCCGCACGGTTGCGCCTATTGAGGTGCCACCGAACGCGCCGGCGCCGTCTGGCGGCGTCACCGTTGTGATTCCGGCCCGGAACGAAGCACGTCGGATCAAGCCGTGCCTTGATCGCCTGCGCGCCGACTTGGCCATCCATGAGGTCATCGTGGTTGATGACCATTCCGATGATGGCACGGCCGATGTCGCTCGATCGCTCGGCGTCCGCGTAGTTTCGGCCGATACTCTGCCGAGCGGTTGGGCGGGTAAGTGCTGGGCACTTCAGCAGGGCATTGAAGCGGCGACAACCGAGTGGGTGGTCACGCTCGACGCCGACACAGAACCGAGTCCTGGTCTGGCCCCGTCTTTAGTTGCAAGAGCAACCAAAGACGGCTTCGGATTTCTGACCGTTGCGGGCCGTTTCGTCTGCCCGACATGGCTGTTGCAGCTGCTGCACCCGTCGTTGCTGACCACGCTTGTCTACCGCTACGGCCCCCCTGGTGCTGCGTCGCCGGTAGCGCCCGAGCGGATGATGGCAAACGGTCAATGCATGACGCTACGCCGCGTCGAATTCCTCGCCGCTGGCGGATTCCACCCGGTTGCGGCCAGCCTGGTTGAGGACGTGGCCCTGGCCCGCTCATTGTCCAGCAAGGGCTGGTCTGTCGGCTTCCTTGATGCCGGTCCCGCGCTCACCGTCACCATGCACGCCGATGCAGAGGATGCGTGGCGAGGCTGGGGGCGATCCCTGCCCCTCGGTGGCGTGGCGTCGAAGCGGGAGCAGGCGGAGGGTCTTGGTGTCGTCTGGCTGGCCCAAGCGTTGCCCCTGGTCCGCTTGGTGAGCGGTCGTGGTGATCTGCTCGACGGTGTCATGGCGCTCGCCCGCCTCGGCACGTTGGCCGGCACCAGGCGGGCCTATGAGCAACCGTCCTTCGCTTACTGGCTGTCACCGCTCGCCGACATCCCCGTAGCGGTGCGCCTCACCCAGGCCACCCTGCGACCCGAGCGAACCTGGCGGGGCCGCACCTACCCGATCTAGGGACTCTGACCGTCTCGGTGCTGCGGGGTTTGATGCCGAACGTTGACGGGACGGTGAACAGCAGCTCTGCCCCGAGTGGTTGGGTTGTTCCGCTTCTTTGCGACTTTTCGAGAAATCTGAGTTTGAACTCCGGATGTCGGGTCACTCGGGTGAGTGTGGCAACGGGCAAGAACACTCTGCAGTAGTGGAGCTAGCCCGCAAAGTCAGCTCTCCCCTCGTCTGTTGGCTTCTCGGCCACAACGTGGGGAAGTGACGGCGAAAACCTGGATGCCAATGACCGAGCCTTCGGTAGGAGCCGACAGCGAGCACCGTGAGCGCACCGACGCTGAGCAGCACCCGCGCCATCACAAGGTTCTGCTCAGCCTGTCTGAAGTCCATCGGACCGACGACAAGCTGACGCAAGCCTCCGAGCATGCTGATGAGCTTCGAAGAGTCAGCCGCGCAGGGCGTTTTCGATGGTGGCAACGTCGATCTTTGTCATTGGCATCATGGCATCAAACGCACGCTTGGCCTTGTCGCCGCCAACGCTCATGGCCTCGAGCAAGATGGCAGGGGTGATCTGCCACGAAACTCCCCACTTGTCGCGGCACCAACCACACTGGCTTTCCTCACCGCCGTTGCCAACGATTGCGTTCCAGTAGCGGTCCGTTTCGTCCTGATCGGCGGTTGTGATCTGGAACGAGAACGCCTCGGTTTGCTTGAACGCCGAACCACCGTTCAGGCCGACACAGGGGATGCCGACGACGGTGAATTCGACGATGAGCGGGTCACCCTCCTTGCCGTCGGGAAAGTCGCTCGGTGCATAGTGCACCGGGCCGACGGCACTGTCGGGAAACGTCTTGCTGTAGAACAGCGCCGCCTCTTCGGCGTCCTTGTCGAACCAGATGCAAATCGTGTTCTTTGCCATGTCGATCCTTTCGGTTTCATCCGGGGGCGGAACAGGTTTCGGGCCCTTGGTCGCGTACCCACTCGCGAACGATTCAAAACACTAGCGATTCACTGAGTTGCCTCGTGCTGCGCCGACAGCAACAAGCTCGCTCCATAGCCGCTACCAATTGGGCCAACTGCCTCTCGGGAGCGCCGGGGCCGGTGCGGACGGCGGTGCAGCACTCGACAACGCGTTGCCGGGTGATAGCAAACAATTTCGGAGTACGGCAGCCCTTGCGTCGATAGCCGATCTCGGGCAGTCTGCGCTGGTGCTCGACGGCGACCGTTCACTTACTACTAGCGGCAAGCTGGTCCCGATCGGCGCCGCTATCGTGATGCTCGTTAGTGCGGCTGTGCTCACCATCGTTTCGATTAGCGGCACATCTGACACTCCGTGTGGATCGATTCTGTCTCCTGAGTTCAGCTGGTACCCGAGAAGTCAATGTGGGCTGGTCTACCGAGGAACACTCGCCGCCGTCGTTATCCTGGGGCTACTTGGTTGTGGGCTGCTGATTTCGTCTGGTCGAGTCGTACGGAGCAGCCTTAGCGCGCGGGCGGCATCATTGGTGACGGTGGCCGTCGTCTCCGTTGGTGCTGGCTCGGTTGGCGTGTTGGCGTGGTGCGCGTCGATATGGCCGGCGCCGGTCTTGCGGCGTGGGTGGATCACCGTCCGCAATCTCGCCGGGCTGACAACGCTCGGCATCGCAATAGTGGGCTTCGCGGTCGCTGCGGCTGCGGACCGCACGGCGCGGCAAGATCGCTAGCTCTAGCACAAAGCGTGTCCGGCGCTGCGTCCAGGGTGCCGCATCTGCTGGACCTGTCAAGGCCCCATGCCGTATGAGCGATACGCCCTAGCAGACGAGTGCTTGGCCGTCGGCGCGGTTTTCGCTGGCGGCCACCAACGCGTCGCCTACCTTCCAGATGATCTGGCCTCGACCGAAGGCGGACGGCTCGGGATCAATGCGAACGTCATGGCCACGTGCAGTTAGCTCTTCAATGATGGGCAATGGCGTGCTTGCTTCCACGGCAACCTGTCGGCCGCTGTCCCATCGCCAACGCGGTGCGTCGAGTGTTGCTTGCGGATGCAACAACTGATCCACCGTGCGAACAACGACCTGCGCATGACCTTGCGGTTGCATGAACCCGCCCATCACCCCGAAGGGTCCAACTGCCTCACCGTCACGACTCAGAAAGCCCGGAATGATGGTGTGGTACGGCCGCTTGCCTGGCGCCAGCGCATTCGGATGCTCGGGTATGAGAGAGAAGTTCGCGCCTCGATTTTGCAGCGCAATACCGGTGCCGGGCACCACAACGCCGGAGCCGAAGCCGGCGTAGTTGCTCTGGATGAAGCTCACCATCTGCCCTTCGCCATCAGCCGTGCAGAGATACACGGTCCCTCCCCGAGGTGGGTCGCCGGGAAGTGGGTCGCTGGCGGCTTCACCAATCAGCTCGCGGCGCGAGGCAGCGTAGCCTTTGTCGAGCATCCCTCGCGTTGGTACGAGAGATCGTTCCGGGTCGGCCACGTAGGCGAACGCGTCGGCGAAGGCCAGCTTCATCGCTTCGATCTGGAGGTGCCAAGACTTGCCAGTTTCTGCCGGCCCACCGAGATCGAATCCTTCCAGAATGTTCAACGCCAGGAGTGCCGTGATGCCCTGACCATTCGGCGGAATCTCCCACACATCGAAGCCCCGATAGTTGGTGGAGATGGGGTCGACCCAGTTGCAGCGATGCGCCGCCAAGTCTTCACCTCGCAGCACGCCGCCGGTCGACCTTGCGTGCGCGTCCATCGCCTCTGCCAGCTCACCTTCGTAGAACGAGCGGCCGCCCGAACCGGCAATCTTGCGCAGTGTCGTGGCGTGGTCAGCTAGCCGAACGATCTCACCAACCCGTGGCGTCTTTCCGCCGTTCGTGAACGTGGCAAACCAGTTGTCCAGTTCCGGCAGCGCGGCCATCCGGTACGAGTGCGCGGCAGCGTGCCAGAATCGAGCGACCACCGGGCTTACGGGGAAGCCGCGCTCGGCCAAGTGAATCGCGGGCTCAAACAGCGCCGCGAACGGCAGTCGACCGAAACGACCGTGCACTTCAGCCCAGGAAGACACGGCGCCGGGAACCGTCACAGGGAGCCAACCGAAATCGGGCATCTCCTCGTGACCGGCCGCTCGGCAGAGATCAATGGTGAGTCCGGCGGGTGCCCTTCCCGAAGCGTTCATGCCGTGCAACTCGCCGTCGGCCCACACCAATGCGAACGCGTCGGACCCAATGCCGTTCGATGCCGGCTCTACTACCGTCAAAGCAATGGCCGTCGCAATCGCTGCGTCCACGGCGTTGCCGCCGTTCTGCAGCATGGTCATTCCAGCCTGCGCCGCCAACGGTTGTGACGTCGCCACCGCCCCGTTGCGCCCAATCATCGGCGGTCTGCTCAGTGGATACGGCGACGACAAGAAGTCCGAGAGTTCCATCACCCCATCGTGACACCGCCCAACCGAGCGCGCCGCGCCAAGGTTGTTACCGATCGCGCGTTGGTGCCCATCCATTCGCGCAATAGACCCCAATTGGGTGATCAAGGCTGGCGAAAGGGCGTAATGCGCGAATGAAATGGTTGTAACGCGCGGATGACGGTGACGTGAAGCGTTCTGACTCAAGGCGGATTGTTGAGCGGTAAGAATGTTGGCCGTGGACGAGGATCCGTGGTTTCAATACCTACAGCCACCATCAGGTCGGCGCCGCCTTTCTGGTGGGTTCCGGGCAGCGCAGTTGAATGTGGTTGGGTGGGCAGCGTTGCTAGCGCCCGGCGGCCTCGCCGGGTTGCTTGCCGCCCTTGGCTTTGATCTCCCTCCTTTGCTGGGCGCAGTCGTCGGTGGGCTCGTCGCGTGGGCTATTGCCCTGGTTCTCGATCGCAGAAAGTTTGCCCGACTGAAGGCGGCAAATGATGCCGCTAATCCAGGCCGGGAATAGTGGTGAGCGCTTCGTCGACACTCCAGAGGAGCTCATCCAACTCCATCTCCGCCCGGAACCCGGAGGACCTACGAGATGCGAAGGTCGTCGATGTAGAAGGTGGGTTGCGCTGCGCCTTTGCCGTCGGTGAGGTTGACCCGAGCGATCTGGGTTGGGTTGCCGAGATCGGCCAACGGCACGACCACCAGGGTCCACACGCCGGCGGGGATGGTGACCCGTTTGGCGATGGAAGCACCGTTGATGTCGGTCGTCTGAATCCGCACATCAACCACGTTGCCGCCGACTGCGCCATACGCCCAGAACCTGATGGCCTGACCCGCGGTCGGGATCACCGGCGTGGCCGTCCGGAACGATGCGCCGGCCCCCGCCGCTGTGTAGGTGATGCTCATGGCGTTGGCGCCGACCTTTACCGGTGAGGTGACGGCGTCGTTGCGGGTGGTGTTCCACGACCAGTCGGTCCATGCTAGGGAGTCGCTGTAGATCGGCGTGCCTGCCGCCGGTGGTGCGGTTGTCGTGACCGCGGGTGCCGTCGTGGTAACAGCGGGGAGCGTCGTGGTGGTCGCAGCTGTGGTGGTCGTTGTTGGCGGCACGGCGGCACCGGTTATGACAAGGTCGTCGATGTAGAACGTTGGTTGCGCGGCGTTCTTCGCATCCACAATGTTGATGCGCGCGACCGTCGTCGGGTTGCCGAGATCAGCCCACGACACGCTCAGCTGGGTCCAGACTCCCGCCGGAACCTGCAGCCGTTTGGAAACCGTGGCCCCAGCGATGTCGCTCCTCATAGCGAGCAAGTCGATGGTGTTTCCGCCCGCTGCGCCGTACGCCCAGAACGTGATGCCCTGGCCCGCGACCGGCACTATGGACGCTGCCGTGCGGAAGGAAGCTGCACCGCTAGCGACGGTATACGTAACGGCCAGGGACTTCGCCCCGCTCTTGACCGGGCTCGTGTTGGCGGGGTTCAGGGTGGTGTTCCACGACCAGTTGTCCCACCCGATGCTGTCGCCGTAGATGATCGTTCCCGTTGGTGCTGGTGGAGCCGTCGTGGTGGTCACCGCCGCGGTGGTCGTGACCGCGGCGGTGGTGGTGACCGCGGCGGTGGTGGTGACGGCGGCGGTCGTCGCGACTGCGGCCGTTGTTGTGACCGCGGCGGTGGTGGTCGTCGTCGGGTTGACCACGAAGCCGGATGAAATATCGGTGATGATGACGTTGTCGATGGCGAAGCCGCTGGGTCCATTGGAGATGAAGCCGGCGGTGCCGGTGTAACCGTTCGGGACCCTCATCACGAAGTCGGTCTGCGTCCAACCGCTGGCCGACGAGTTGTTCAGGTTGGCGAATGCCCATCCGAGGTTGGATGGCGTGGTGGCCCAGTTAGTGGTGCTGTTGCCGATGAGCTGCATGTGAATCGGATCGGGTGTGCCGAGCGATTTCGCCTGGATCGATATGGCATACGTCTTGCCAACGGTGAGGACACCGTTCGTGAGCCATGTAAAGCTCGGTGTCGGACTTCCCCCGGAAACAGCGAGGGCCTGCCCGCTAACGCCGGGCACGAGGCTCAGGGTCGACCCTCCGTAGCCAGCCATGGACGACGGAATGGCCGTGAACCCTTCAGTCGACACGGGCGTGCCAGAGATGGATGCGGTCATCTGGCCATTGGATGGCGCAGCCGAAGCAATCGCCTTCGAATAGGTCCAGACAACCTGGCCCAGTTTCGACAGGTTGGTCGGTGGATTCGCGGCGTCGATCTGGTTGGCGTCGCCGATGGTGCCGTAGGTGAGCTGGTAGGGCTTCTGTGTGTCGGGGATGGTGGCGGGGTTGTTGCTGTTCGGGATGGCAAAGGCAATCACGCCAACCTTCTGCGGCGCGGCCACGGTGAAGGCCGCATTCACTCCGGCGTTGATGAGGGCACCGGTGCGCTCAAGGCCGTTCTCACTGAAGCCGGCCTCGCCAATGATCAGCGTTCCACCGATGGCTCGCACTCGAGCGATGTAGTCGTTGAGGCGGGCTTGGTTCTGCGCATCGGTGCCCTTGCCCCACACGTCGTACACGTGGAGGGAGAAGATGATGTTGGAAAAACTCGCCAGTATCTGCGGCCCGTAGGTGAGGATGGCCGATGCGTCCTGGCGGGCCAGCGCACCGTTGTCGGTGTTGTACTGAATGTCTTGCCCGTTGTTGGAACCATCAACCACGATCGGGTTGAGTGCGCCCGTGTTGCGAATTCGGGTGGCCAGATACGAGTTCCACGAGAGCCACTGCGGATCGACCACTCCAACGCCGTAGTTGGCGTTCTCTCCTGGCTCATTGATGAGGTTGAACCAAACGTAGGGGTTGTCCTTGTACTTGAGTGCCACGCCTTCCCACCAGGTGCCGAGTTCCACCTTCTGTGCATCGGTCGGGAAGGTGCCCGGCGGGATGTGGTAGCTCTCGATCATGGCCACGGCCTTGCGCGCCGTGAGGTCACGCACGATGGCGTCGGTGTCGGAGTTCTCCACGTAACCGGTGCCGCTCGACCCGAAGCACTGCGGGTCGAGACACGTCACGATGCGCGCCGTGTTGAAGCCCCACCTCTTCATGGTGTTGGCGATACCGACCGAAGCCTGCGGACTCGGCCCGTGACGGCCCGACACGTGCATGCCGACAGGGATAAACGGCGCACCCGAGGGATCGAGAATCTGACCACCGGAAACAGCAAAGCCCTTCACGGTGCTCGGCGGCAGAGTGGTAGTTGTTGTTGCAACTGTCGTGACGAGTACCGGCGTGGTTGCCGTGACGTCGGTGATGACGAGGTTGTCGATGGCGAAGTTGTTGTTGCCGTTGGAGGTGAAGTTGACGTTGCCGCTGTTGCCCGGGGGGACAGTGACCACAAAGTCCGTTTGGGTCCATGCGGTTGCGGAAGTGTTGTTGACATTGGCCCACGCCCAGCCGTAGGTCGTCGCGTCACTTAGCGCCCAGTTGGCGTTGCTTCCGCCGATGAACTGCACGTGAATCGGGTCGGGGGTGCTGAGGGATTTCGCCTGTACCGAAATGGCGTAGGCCTTGCCCGGCGTGAGCACGCCGTTGGCGTTCCAGTTGAAACTGGGCGTGGTCGAGCCCGAAACGCCGAGGGCCTGACCAGCGGCACCGGCCACGAGAGCCAGCGTGGATCCGCCATTCGGCGTGATGGTGCCGGGTATGGCGTTAAAGGCTTCGGTCAGCACCGGTGTGCCAATGGGAGGTGCGGTCATCTGCAGGTTGGGAGCGGCGGCCTGTATTGCCTTGGAGTAGTTCCATACGACGATGCCGAGCTTCGACAGGTTGGTTGGTGCGGTGGGGGAGTTGATCTGGTTGGCGTCGCCCATGGTGCCGTAGGTGAGTTGGTACGGCTTCTGTGTGTCGGGGATAGTGGCGGGGTTGTTGCTGTTGGGAATGGCGAAGGTGATGACGCCGAGTCTCTGTTGTGTGGCCACGATGAACGCGGCGTTGACGCCGGCATTGATGAGTGCGCCGGTGCGTTCAAGCCCGTTTTCCGAGAAGCCTGCTTCGCCGATGATGAGCGTTCCGCCGAAGGCTTTTACTCGTGCGATGTAGTCGTTGAGGCGGGCTTGGTTTTGGGTGTCGGTACCTTTGCCCCACACGTCGTACACGTGGAGCGAGAAGATGATGTTGGTGTAGCTGGCGAGCAGTTGCGGGCCGTAGGTGAGGATGGCCGATGCATCTTGGCGGGCCAGCGCTCCGCCCTCGGTGTTGTACTGAATGTCTTGCCCGTTGTTCGACCCGTCAATCACGATGGGGTTCGTGGCACCGGTGGCCCGGATGCGTCCCGCCAAGTAGCTGTTCCACGAAAGCCACTGCGGATCAACCACCCCAATGCCGTAGCTGGCGTTCTCCCCCGGCTCGTTGATGACGTTGAACCAGACGAACGGATTGTCCTTGTACTTCGTGGCTACCGATTCCCACCAGTTGCCGAGCTCTACCTTCTGCGCCTCGGTGGGGAAGGTGCCTGGTGGGATGTGATAGCTCTCGATCATCGCTACCGCTTTGCGGGCCGTGAGATCCCGCACGATGGCGTCGGTGTCGGAGTTCTCCTGATAGCCAACGCCGCTCGAGCCGAAACACTGCGGATCGAGGCAGGTGACGACGCGAGCCGTGTTGAACCCCCACGCCTTCATGGTGTTGGCGATGCCGACCGACGCCTGCGGGCTCGCTGCGTGACGACCCGACACATGCATGCCCACCGGGATAAACGGCGCGCCCGACGGATCGAGAATCTGACCCCCGGAGACGGTGAAGCCCGGCGCAGCCGCAGCCGCCCCGTTCGGAAGGTTGTTGACGACGGTCAGCAATGCGGCGATGAGCGTGATGACGGCCATGAGCCGCACATTGCGCAGAGATCGCAGCGGACGCGAAGGACCAGAGGTGAGGCGCATATTCGTGAAGATTCTTTCCAGAAGAAAACCGGCAAAACGGAAGGTAACAACCGCCGTTCTGACGAATAGACGTCGCCTTGTCAGTTCATCGTGAGTGCTTTTATCAGCTCGGCCCGATGCGGGTCCCAAGCTCTGCTCGCAGGCAAGTAGCCGTTGGTCAGGTCACCTGCAGGTCATCGATCCAGAACGTGGGTTGGGGAGCATTGGTGCCGTCCTCGATGTTGACCCGGGCGACGGTGGTCGGGTTGCCGAGGTCGGCCCAGGGCACGGTGATCTGCGTCCACACGCCGGCCGGAATGCTGATGCGCTTTGCCATAGTGGCGGCTCCGCCATCGGTGCCCATGGTGCGCACGTCGATAGTGTTCCCTGCGGCTGATCCGTAGGCCCAAAAGGTGATTCCGACGCCGGCCGGGGCGACCGGTGCGCCAACTCGGAAGGAGGCTGCTGCGCCTGCTGCGCTGTAGGTCACGCCCATTGATGCCGTGCCGGACTGGATTTGCTGCGTAGCGGCGAGATCAATTGTGGATGCCCACGACCAGTCATCCCACACAAGGCTGTCACCGTAAACCACTGTTCGAGAGACCGACGGCGCAGGTGCTGGTGCTGGCGCCGGGCTTGGTGTCGGACCGGGTGGGGGTGTGGGTGCCGGGATTGGTTGGGGGCCAGATGGATCCAGCGGTGGTGCCGGTACCGGGCCCGGTGCAGGAATTGGCTGCGGGCCGGATGGATCCGGTGGTGGGCCGGGCGCCGGTGTAGGTGCCGGAGTTGGGTTTGGTCCGGGCGCGGGAATCGGTGCCGGAACTGGGCCGGGTGCAGGTGCAGGTGTAGGCGTCGGCGCAGGGGTGGTGGAGCCGGAGGTGACGTCGGTGATGATGAGGTTGTCGATGACAAAGCTGTTGTTGCCGTTCGACGTGAAGTTCACCTGACCGGTATTGCCCGGCGGGATGTTGACCACGAAGTCAGTTTGGGTCCAGCCGGTGGTGGAGTTGTTGTTGACGTTGGCCCAAGCCCAACCGAGATTACCGGTCGTGCCATTCCAGTTGCTGTTGTCGCCACCAATGAACTCAGCGTGGATGGGGTCGGGCGTGCCGAGCGATTGAGCCTGCACCGAGATCGCATACGTCTTACCCGGCGTAAGTACGCCAGCTGCGTTCCAGATGAATCCGGGTGAGCGTCCGGGGGCGGCGCCGATCACGCTGAGGCCTAGGCCTCCGTTGCCGGCAACGCTGCCGATTGCACTGCCGCCGAGCGAGGAGATGCTGGCCGGAACGCCACCATCGAACGTCTCATTAACGACAGGCGATCCAACGATGGGGTCACTGATCTGGCCGTTGGCCGGGAGAGCTGCCTGTATCCCTTTGGTGTAGTTCCACACGTAGGTGCCGAGCTTCGACAAGTTGGTGGGACTGGTGTCGGAGTTCAACTGGTTGACGTCACCAATGGTTCCGAGCGTGAGCACGTACGGCTTGTTGTTGTCGGCCAGCTGCTCGGGGAAGTTCGAGTTCGGAATAGCGAATGCGATCACGCCCAACTTGAGTGCAGCGGCGTTGCGGTAGACCGCCTGAACACCAAACGTTGAAAGCACACCGCGGGGCTCGAGTCCGTTCTCGGAGAAGCCAGCCTCGCCCACGATGAGCGCTGCGCCGGTGGCACGAACACGACTCACGTAGTCGATCAGGCGAGCATCGTTCTGGGCATCGGTGCCCTTGCCCCACACGTCATAGACATGGAGGGAGAAGATCACGTTGCTGTACTGCTTCATGATCTCGGGTCCGTAGGTGAGAATGGCCGATGCATCGGTTCGAGCTAACTGGCCACCTTCGGTGTTGTACTGGATGTCTTGGCCATTGTTCGATCCGTCGATGACGATCGGGTTCTCGGCGCCAGCCCCGCGAATGCGACTGGCCAGATAACTGTTCCACGACCGCCAGCGAGGGTCGACTGCGCCAACGCCGTAGTTGGCGTTTTCACCCGGCTCGTTCATGAGGTTGAACCACACGTACGGGTTGTCCTTGTAGCGGGCGGCTACGTCGGCCCACCAGTTGCCCACTTCAAGTTGCTGGGCGTCGTTGGGGAATGTGCCGGCCGAGATGTGGTACGACTCGATCATGGCGACGGCCTTGCGAGCTGTGAGGTCTCGCACGATGGCATCGGTATCGGAGTTGGTCACGTAGCCAATTGCTCCGGGGGGAGCGCCGTCGCAGGCCGGGTCGAGGCAGGTGACGATGCGGGCCGTGTTCATGCCCCACGCCTTCATGGCGTTGACGGCGCCCACGCTGGCCTGCGGACTAGCGCCGTGGCGCCCGGTGAGGTGAAGACCGACCGGCACAAACGAGTTGCCCGAGGGGTCGAGGATTTCGCCGTTCACCACCGTAAAGTTCGCCCCAGCGGCACGAGCCGAAGCGGGGGAGACGATAGCAAGAGCCCCAAACGTGAGGCCAGCTAGGGCCATCACGGAGGCGAAACGAGAACGGAAACGGGCAGGGGTGGGGGTGAGGCGCATAGGCCCTCCTTCGATAAACGCACAGGAGTCTTCGACGAACCCGTCTATTTGTTCCTATCGGACTACTCGCCGTCTAGTTCATTCGACCTACATTGATTGTCTCTTAACAAAATGGCCGCAGCGTCAGCACTCCGTCACCCCGTGATAGCCGGCGGTTCTCGGTGGGACGCCACTGTGGGCTCTGGATGTTTACCTCAGCGAACGGCGACCAATCGAAGGTCACCCTGGCTGCAGCTTCTCGGTCTATGGCGAGACGGTGGCGAAGAGTTTGTTGTAGCTGGCGAGTTGGGTGATGTCGAAGCCATCTTTTCGAAGGCTTTCGTATTGGTGTCGGAGGCTGTCGTCTATGACTTGTTGGCGTTCTTGGGCGTAGCGGGCGATGTCTTGATCGGTGGGTACAGAGACGTCGGGCCTTCGCCGGTGGGGGGAGCACGTCGGGGGGCGGGTTGGGTGTGCCGCAGGGTTCGATGATGTCGCCGTTGGGTTTGGTGAAGGTGAGTCGGGCGCCGGCGTTGAGCCAGCCACCGTGTTCGTTGACGTGGACCACGACGCGATACCGGTCGGACCGGGTAGCCGATGTGATTGTGCCTAACGATCGGAGGCAGATTTCTTCGAGTGCGTCGGCCCAGGTAACGTTTTTGTTCCCGGCATGGA
>JAYTKG010000076.1:0-8658 GCA_043730435.1 Acidimicrobiia bacterium
CGCTACAGTCAAGGTGCTCCATTCGGGGGTGTAGCTCAGTTGGCAGAGCGCTTCGTTCGCAATGAAGAGGTCGTGGGTTCAATTCCCTTCACCTCCACCGAGTAGCACAGGCGCAAGCCCTTTCGGGGGCTTGTGCCATTTTTGTTCGAACGCCTGCAAGCTCGCCGAAACGATCTGCTAGGGTTCGCAAAGGACGCGGGCGAAGTTCTTCTCATGACCCTCGCTCGCACACACATCCGACTCCTCCTGACCGGGCTTCTCTTGGTCGCCGGTCTTGCCGCGCCTGCATCCGCTGACCCTATTGCGGACAAGAAGGCCGAGGCCGCAAGGTTGGCCAAGCGCATCGAAGAACTCAGGGTTTGGGCCGAGCAGCTCACCGAGCAGTACAACAAAGCCAAATTCGATCTGGCCCAACTTGAAGTTGAGCTTGCCTACAGCCAGGCGCAGGTCACGGCCAAGGACGAGGAGTCATCCGCGCTGGCATCTCGGGCCACGCAGACGGCCATCCAGGCATACCTTTACGGCGGAGCAGCCAGCGGACCCATCCAGGTGATCGACCAGGTGAACGGAACGGACAACGCGCCGCGTGAGGCGTATCTGTCGAGCATGCTCGGTGATCTCTCAGACATCACCGATCAGGTGAAGGCCGTGCGGCAGGACGCCAGCATCCGTCAAAAAAAGCTCGATGACCAACAGGCCCGCAAGGCCACGCTGATCAAGACCACCGAATCGAAGCGTGTCGAGGCCAGCAAAGCCATCGACAAATCGCAGAAGTTGCTGGCAACGGCCAAAGGGGACCTGGCCGATCTGGTTCGCAAAGAGGAAGAGCGTCGTGCCCGTGAGGCAGAGGCTGCGGCCAAACGAGCCGCCGAAGAACGTGTTGCACGCGAGCGTGCCGCTGCAGCTGCATCAGCCGCAGCCGCAGCCGCGACCGCTGCGGCCAATGCTGCGGCCAATGCTGCAGCTCGACGCGCCCCAGCCGGTGGCGCAGCGCCGGCACGCCAGGCAGCCGCCGATAACGCTCCGAGCTACAACTTTCCGGCCCCATCGGCAGGAGCGGCGCGGGCCGTTGCTGCGGCCAAGACCCAGATCGGAGTCCCGTACATTTGGGCTACGTCGAACCCTGGCGTGAGTTTCGACTGCTCTGGCCTCACCATGTGGGCCTGGGCCCAGGCGGGCGTGTCGATGGGTCACTTCACCGGCGCCCAGTACAACCAGTTTCCGCATGTGCCGTATGAAGCCATGCAGCCGGGCGACCTGGTGTTCTTCGGCGGAGACCTGCATCACGTCGGCATCTTTATCGGTGGCGGCATGATGATCGACGCTCCCCACACCGGCGCGTGGGTGCGTTACGCATCGATTTACGGCAGCGATTTTGCTGGCGCTGTTCGCCCCGGCTGACCAGCGAGCTCAGCCGGGCCAGGGGTGGTGAAAGCTGCGGTGATCGAACGGCCCGGCCGACCACTTGCCCCACACGTTGACAACGGAGCTGCGCGTTGACTCGGTCCAGCGAAGCGCCTCGCTGTCGGCCACGCGCCGAACGACCTGCACGATGGCGTGCGGGCCTGCGAGATAGCCCGCCCAAGCGCCGGGGTAGTCCTTGGTGCTGCCGACCTCGGTGATCATGAGCGGACCGTGGCGACGAGCACGGTGCCGATGGGTGTGGCCGCTGGTCATCAACGTTGCCGGGCTGGCCTCGGCCAGGGCATCAAGGAAGCGTCTTGCTTCGTGATACGGAATGCCGATCGGCCAATAGGTGGGCACCGGCAGCGCGTTGCACTGATGATGAGTAGCCAAAAGCACACCGCTTGACGCGCTACTCGCGGCAGCCAAGACCGCCTCGGCGGCCTCGATTCGGCCAAGACCGTTGCCGTTACGGAGCGAGCTCGCTGCGATTACGCGGACGTGGGCGAGATCGACCACGGTGAGCTCCTCGGTCAGGACGTGACCGACGGCGGCGAGCGAGTCGATCATGGACACGCCGTGATGGTTGCCTCCGTCATGGTTTCCGGGCAGGATGACGACTCTCAGGCCCGTCGCCGCAATCTCGTCGGCGAACAGGTCGTAGGTCGCTCGATCAGGTTCGTGGGCGATGTCACCTTTCACCACCAGAACGTCGGCCTGCCACGCCACGATCTCGGCCAACGCAGCTCGCAGGCATATGAGAGCGTGATCGCCATCGGGTCGTCGGCGACGGGGCAGGAAACCGAAGCCGGGCTCACCGAGATGGATGTCGGAGATGGTGGCGATACGGTCGGGTCGTACGTCGCCGAGCGACGGCATGGTCGTGATGGAACCGACCGGTTCGTCATTGACGAGAATGGGGATCGTTGAGTCGGGCGGGAGGTCGTGGAGTTCCCACGCCACAATGGCGTCGCTGGCCTCTGGCGTGAGTGTCCGTGCACCCACGCGCACAATCGATCGGCCCGCACTGCGGCGCCGCCAAATGAGCTGAGCCCGCATAGGTTCGGTTGCAAAGACCTCAACAACGTCGTTCATGCGAACGCGTGGGCCAGACTTTCGGTTGCCCGTTCGCGCAGGGCGACATTGATAGTCTGACGATCGAGAGTCTGCTGCAGCGATTTTGCTGCCTGCGGGATGTCGTGTTCGGAGAAGAACGCAGCGACATCGGCATGCTCCTCCGGCAGGGTGAGCGTTTTTACGTTCTCGACCATACGGCCAATGATGTTGTCGGGGAACCGGGTGTTGGCCTCGTCCCACCGCTTGCGAAGTTCGTCCCAGGCGAGCTTGCCGTGGTCTCGCTGGGAGATCATGCGAGCAATTACAAACGGTGCGTTCTGGGTCTTCACCTCGTCCGAAAAGCACAACTCGATGGTTCGCACGATTTGCTCGGGGTGCGGCACGGCGGCCAGCGCCTGCAGGTACCGCATTTTCTCCTGCGGGTTGACCGTCGTGCGGTACACGTCGAGAATCTGCTCAAAGTCGGTAGCGTTTCCGGTACCCGCCACCACCGCGAGGGAAGCCGCTGCAACTGTTGGATCGACTGCGGCGTCGCTTTGGGCAAGAGCGTGACGGCGACGGCATTCAGCCTGTGTGGCCGGGTCATGGCCGAGCAGACCCATGGCTCGAATGAGCTGTCCTCGTAGCTCGCCATCGAGATCGGACTCTTCCGGAGTGGCCTCCCAGCCCAGCCGAGCGAGTGCCGGGCCGACGAGGTTGCGCACAAAGGTACGGAAGTTCTCGCGAGTGGCGCCGTGGGTGAATCGGTCGCACCACGTGAGCCCCGACAGGAGAATCTGCCACACATGCACCGCAGTCTCCTCCACGAACTCCTCGGCCAGTCGGCAAAACGCTCGGGCATCAAGCTTGCCCGCAACAACCGAAGCCCATGCATCATCAACGATGCTGTAACGCTCGGCCGTGGACAGGGTCTGTAGCCGTTCGCCAGTCAGGCGGCTTAGTAGTTCGGGCGAGTATGCCACCCGCAGAAAGCTATGACTGCCGGCGTTGACAACAATGGCTGCGGCTGGATCGGTAAGCGTGACGCGTTCGATCGCCTCGTTCATGAGCACCTTCGTGGCAACGTCGGACGTGAGCTCCCGAAGGTGTACCGGCACCACCCAAAGCGTGGCATCGTCCTCGGTGTCGAACCGGAAACGACGCTGCTGCAAAACGAGATCGCTGCCGTCGAGTTTTGCGTCGAGTACCGGGTAGCCCTCCTGCCAGATCCAGCTGTCCATCATGCGCCGCACGGGCTCGCCCGAGATGTGCTCGATGGCATCCCAGAGGTCACTCGTTTCGGTGTTTCCGTACGCGTGCTTTTGGAGATAGTGGCTGACGCCCGATCGGAAGACGTCTTCGCCCAAGTACTGCTCGAGCATCCGTAAGAGGGCGCCACCCTTTTCGTAGGTGAGCACGTCGAACATACCGTCGGCATCGTCGGGGGAGACAACTTCGAACTCAACCGGACGAGTGGTGGAGAGGCTGTCGACTTCGAAGGCGCCGGTGCGGTCGAGCGAGAAACTGGTCCACCGATCCCAGTCTTTGCGGAAGGCATCGCACGCTGCCACTTCCATGAAGGTCGCGAACGCTTCGTTTAACCAGATGCCGTTCCACCAACGCATGGTGACGAGATCACCGAACCACATATGAGCAAGCTCGTGGGCCACGACATCAGCGACGACTTGTTCCTCGGCGTGAGTGGATGTGGCGGGATCGACCAGCAGCAGATTCTCGCGGAAGGTGATGCAGCCGAGGTTCTCCATGGCCCCGGCGGCGAAGTCGGGAAGCGCGACCAGGTCGACTTTCTCACCCGGATACCGGATGCCGTAGTAGCTCTCGAACCAGCGCAACGCGAAGCTGCCAATCTCCTTGCCGAAGGAAGTGAGATGGGCCTTGCCGGGAACGTGCACGATGCGCAGCGGCGTTCCGTCGACGTCGATGGGCTCAGAGATTTCCAACGGTCCGATCACGAACGCTACGAGGTAACTCGACATGATCATCGAGTCCTTGAACGAGACTGCTACCTTGCCGTTGCCGACCGACGTTCGAGACGCCTCCGGAGAGTTGGAGATGGCGACGAGATGTTCGGGCACCACCAGCGTCACCGCGAAGACGGCCTTAAAATCAGGCTCGTCCCAGCACGGGAAACCTCGGCGGCAGTCGGTGGCTTCCATCTGCGTGGTGGCGATGGTCTGTGTGACGCCGTCAGCGTCGACGAATGTGGAGCGGTAGAAGCCGCGGAGCTTGTCGTTGAGAGTGCCGCTAAATGTCAAATGGACCACGGCCGGACCGGCCGGGAATGAGTGGCCCGACAGCGTGCACCGCTCGGACGTCTCATCGAGTGACACCGTGACGGACATGGGTTCGTCTCCGTGCGCCGCTACGGTTGCACTCATCACGTCGAGTTCAATGGCATTCAACACGATGGTGTCGGTGGCTTCAGTGATGTCGACCGAGATGGACACGGTGCCAACAAAGATGGCGTTCTCGAGATCGGGTTCGAGGCGCAGATCGTAGCGGGAAGGCACCACGTTACGTGGCAGGCGATGGGGGTTGTCACTCACCCGTTCAAGCGTAGTTGCATGGTCATGCGTTCAGGCGAGCGGCTAACCTCGTTTCGTGAACACTCCGGCGGTCTATGACGTCATCGGTATCGGAAACGCGTTGGTCGACGTGATAACGCACCACGACGACGACTTCCTGGCGCGTGAGGACCTGGTGAAGGGCTCGATGTCGCTCATTGATACCGAACGGGCCGTCTACCTGCACCGGGTGATGGGCGCTGGCATCACCATGTCGGGTGGTTCGGCGGCCAACACCATGACCGGCGTGGCCAGCTTCGGGGCGAAAGCCTGCTACGTCGGCAAGGTGGCCGACGACGCTCTCGGCGCCGAATTCGGCCACGATATGCGCGCCGTCGATGTCGATTTTCCGAACAAGCCATCCAACCTCGGCGTGCCGACCGGGCGCTGCCTCATCGTGGTCACGCCCGACGCTGAGCGAACCATGAGTACCTTCCTGGGAATGTCATCGCTGCTGGGGCCCGAGGACATCGACGTCGACCTCATCGCTAGCGGCAAGGTCCTTTACATGGAGGGCTACCTGTGGGATCGCCCGCCGGCAAAAGAGGCATACCGCAAAGCCGCCAAAGCAGCTCACGCAGCTGGTCGCATGGTGTCACTGACCCTGTCCGATAGCTTCTGCGTCGACCGGCATCGGGCCGATTTTCGATCACTGGTGACCGATGATGTTGATGTGCTTTTCGGCAACGTCGATGAGTTGCTCAGCCTCTATGAGACCACCGATTTCAACAAGGCGGTATCGATGGTGCGCCGTGATTGCCAGCTCGCCGCCATTACGTGCGGGTCGGAAGGGTCGCTCGTCATAAGCGCCGACAGCATCGTCGAGATTTCGGTCGAACCGGTCAAGCACGTCGTCGACACCACGGGCGCCGGCGATTTGTTCGCGGCCGGTTTCCTGGTGGGCCTGACCTCGGGCGCGTCGCTGCCCGAGTGTGGTCGCATGGCGTCCATTGCAGCGGCTGAAGTCATCAGCCATGTTGGCGCCCGTCCGGCGGTCTCGCTGCGGCGGCTGGCAGGATTTGAGTCGGTGTGAGTCAGGCAGCTGAGCGTGCTCAGTGCTGGCAGCAAGCCGACCCCGATGAAGATACGCGCGATGAGACGCGCCGCCTCCTTGCCGGTGACCCGGCCGAGTTAAACAACCGCTTCACCGGACGCCTTCAGTTCGGTACGGCCGGACTGCGTGGGGCGCTCGGCGCCGGTCCGAACCGCATGAACCGTTTGTTGGTCAGGCAGGCTGCGGCAGGTGTAGCGCGTTACCTCATCGGCGCCGGTGAAAGCCCCACCGTGGTCATTGGTTACGACGCCCGTCGAAAGAGCGATGTCTTCGCCATCGACACGGCCCGGGTGATGGCATCGATGGGCGTCCGGGCCTCACTGCTGCCCCGTCCGTTCCCCACACCAGTGCTTGCATATGCAACGACATTGCTGAATTCGTCGGCTGGCATCATGGTGACGGCGAGCCACAACCCGCCGGCCGACAACGGGTACAAGGTGTTCCTCTCCGACGGTTCACAAATCGTGTCGCCAATCGATCAGGTGATCAGCGAGTGCATCGATGGCATCGACCCGACCACGTTGATGCTGGCCGAAATCGATGATTCCCTCATAACATTTCTCGACGACGACGCCTTTCATCAGTATGTGTCGATGGCGGCCGCCGTTCGACTTGTTCCCGAGGTAGGGCGAAGCCTTCGTGTGGCCTACACGCCTCTCCACGGCGTAGGCCGAGAGACCTTGCTTGCCGCCTTCCATGCCGCCGGGCTTCCGGCTCCTTCGGTCGTCGCCGCCCAGGGTGATCCCGACGGCGCATTCCCGACAGTTAGTTTCCCCAATCCGGAAGAACCCGGGGCACTTGACCGGCTGCTGGCCATGGCCCGACAGATCAACGCCGACATAGCGCTGGCCAACGACCCCGATGCCGATCGACTCGGCGTGGCCATCCCGACTGCGTCGGGCGACTGGCGAGTGCTGCGCGGCGATGAGATCGGCTGGCTCCTGGCCGACCACATCTTGAGGCACACGGCCGGCGACGATCGCCTGGTAGTGACCACGCTTGTGTCGTCATCATTGCTGGGCAAAATGGCTGCTCACTACGGGATTCATCACGCGGAGACCTTTACCGGCTTCAAGTGGATTGCGGCTGAGCGCCGGGCCCACCCCGAATTGCGCTTCGTGTTCGGCTACGAGCAGGCCCTCGGCTACCTGGTGGCCGAGCATCCCGCCGACAAGGACGGCATCACCGCCGCTATTTTGATGGCTGAGCTCGCTGGGCTGGCTGCTGCTGAAGGCACCACCGTTGAAGCCCGCCTGGCCGACATCGACGCACAATACGGAGCCCACCGGGTAGCCGAACGTTCCGTACCCCTTCCCCCTGCCGAGGGTGCTCGGCGCGTTGCTTTGCTGCGAAACGCGCCACCGCAGTCACTGGCCGGCCTCGAGGTCACCGAGGTAGTCGATTTCCCCGAGGCCAACCTCGTGAGGTTTCAATGCGGCCCGAATGCCCGTGTGCAGGCCCGCCCCAGCGGCACGGAACCCAAGGTCAAGTTGTACGGCGAAGCCATCAACGGGGACCCCGTCGAACTGGTCGACGCCCTCGCCGCCGTGCTCGAAGACTTGGCTGAAACGAAGTAGCCCGAACCCGGGACGCTTCCGGAAATGCATGACTGAACAGTTGTACAACTAGTTGATTGTCCAATTCGCCAGTTGCGGTTTTGGGATGGTCGAGCCCACTTTTTCGGGCCGTATCCCATCAGATACACCCCGGAAGCCAAACCTCGGATTGCCCCGGCCAGTCAAGCGGGCCCCCACCTGCCGAAATCTTTTGTGACTGGTCCGGGCGCAACCCACTCGCCGAAACGGAAATCGAGCTCGAACAGGCGGCTCAGACGAAGTAACCGACGGCATCGGCTACGACGTCGGTGGTTGATCCGCTGTCGACGCGCACGCAGCCATTGATACCGACTTTGGTGAGTGTGAGGTTGGGGATGGTTTCGCGGGCCGCGAAGTTCAGGTTTGATGTTCCCGGGTGTACTTGCGCACACGGGTACACGGTCAGGTAGCCCGCGGTATCCGGATTGGTGACGGTGAGGTTCACCATGACCGAAGTGGCTTCGACGGGAATCGAGCGCTGACCCCTAATCTTCAATTCGATCGTGTCCTCGTAGTTAATGCGGTTACCGCCCAGACCCTGGCGCGTGTCCATGATGCGGGTTGGGGTGATTGGATGGAACGCGCCGGGCGGGAACCATCCGGTGACGTCGACAATCACATCAAGGGCCTTGTCGGATTTAAGGCACACCGATCCGTCGGCGGACAGCTTCGACACGGCCAGGTTCGCAATGGTCTGGCCGGCTCTGTAGTTCACGTTCGACGTGCCCGTGAAGCCGCTGTCGCACGGGTAAACCGCAAGCCAACCGGCGGTCTTGCCGTTCGTGGCGACGATGTTGAGCGCTGCCGCCGTAGCCTCAATACCGACACCACCGCGTCCGGTGACCTGCACCTTGCGCTCTTCGCCGGCGGCGAGTTTCGTCGCAGGTAGGCGGGTGTCGAGGAGGCGGGCGGGAGTGATGCCGGTGAACGCGCCGTTCTCGGGGAACCAGGCGGTGACATCAAT
>JAYTKG010000077.1:0-9924 GCA_043730435.1 Acidimicrobiia bacterium
ACGTTGCCGTCGGCCATGGGTCGTCTGCTGCAAAAGGAAGTTGACGTTACGCTCGGACTACGCAACGAGCCCAAGCACCCGTTCGTCGCCGTGCTCGGCGGGTCAAAGATCAGTGACAAGCTCGGTGTGGTCGAAGCGTTGTTGAACGTGGTGGATGCGCTCGCTATTGGTGGGGCGATGTGTTTCACCTTCCTGGCTGCGCTCGGCAACCCGATCGGTGATTCGCTGTTCGAACCTGACCAGGTCGACACTTGTAAGCGTCTGCTGGCAAGCGGCAAGACCATTCATCTGCCTGAAGACATCATCGGTGTCGACAAGGATGGTCAGGTCCAAACCTGGGGTACTCGCCTTCCCGCCGGAGCCAAAGGGTTCGACATCGGACCGGGCACGGCAGCCGCGTTCGCTGACGTCATCATGGACGCCCGCACGGTGTTCTGGAACGGCCCGCTCGGCATGTTTGAGGACGCCCGTTTCGCCAACGGCACCCGCACCATTGCGCAAGCCATGGCCGATACAAAAGCCTTCACCGTTGTCGGTGGCGGTGACTCGGCCGCCGCGCTCGCGCAGTTCGGTTTTGCCGACGATGTTTCGCACGTTTCCACCGGTGGCGGTGCATCACTTGAACTCCTTGAGCTTGGCGACCTGCCCGGCCTTGCCGCCCTCCGCAACGCCCCGAACGCCAAGTAAGGAACACGTCATGGCCGATCGCATGCCGCTCATCAGTGGCAACTGGAAGATGCACCACAACCACTTCGAGGCCATTCAAACGGTGCAGAAGCTGAGCTACCTCCTCACCAAGGAGGACTACCTCACGGTCGAGGTGAGCGTGCATCCGCCGTTCACCGATCTGCGGTCGGTGCAAACCGTTATTGAGTCTGACGACATCCCAATGGCGCTCGGTGCGCAGCACTGTCACTGGGAAGAAAAGGGTGCCTACACCGGCGAAGTCAGCCCGCACTTCCTGGCCAAACTGAACGTGCAATACGTCATCGTTGGCCACAGCGAGCGACGCGAGATTTTCGGTGAGACCGACGAGATGGTGGCCAAGAAGATCACCGCCATCCAGAACCTTGGCATGAAGCCCATCGTGTGCGTGGGGGAGACCCTTCAAGAGCGTGAAGCGGGTCAGACCAACGACAAGGTGCTTGGGCAACTTATGAGTGTGCTTGAGGGCCGAACGGCCGAGCATGTGACGGAAATGGTCATCGCCTACGAGCCGATCTGGGCGATTGGTACGGGCCGCACCGCCACTTCACAAGATGCCCAGGATGTCTGCGCCGCCATTCGCCAGAAGATCGCCGAGGCCGTAGGCTACGAAGCAGCGCAGGCCGTGCGCATTCAGTACGGCGGCAGCGTGAAGGGCGCCAACGCGCAGGAGCTGATGGGAATGCCCGATATCGACGGTGCACTCGTCGGCGGGGCCAGCCTGCTTCCCGACGATTTTGCGCAGATTGTGCAATATCGCCTTCGTGCATCCTGAAATCTTGAGCACGCGCATAGGGTAAGTGTCCGCTGCGGACGGACCCTGCGGCGATGACCTCTTATGACCAAGAAATCTTCACGAACCACTCACGCGCGCAAAGAACGGCGACTCGGCTTCATTGCCGGGCTGTCCATCGTTGTCGGCGTGGGCATGTTGGCTGTATCGCTCCTGTGGCCCAATGTCGTGCGCGAGCGCGCTGTCGTGGCGGGCGGGGTGGCCGCCGTGCCGACCAACCCTGAAACGACACCCCCGACGGCAGCCAGTACTACGACGTTGCCGGGTTTGCCCGGGCGTCTGAATACGACGACCTCAAGTACGTCCGTTGCTGCGGCGACCACGACGTCGAGCACCACGCTGGTGCCGCCGTCAACTATTGCGCTTCCACCCTTCAGTGAGCCGACCATTGCGCCCGTGAGCGTGCCGACCAACAGCCGCACGCCCGACAGCCCCATTGTGGTGGCCGTGCCGTACGGCGTCACCGATATGAACCCGCATGTGTCCAGTCAGCTTCCGACCGACAATGCCGCAGTCATGTCACTGGTGCTACCCAGCCCGTTCCGAACCGGCGCTAGAGGAGAGCCACTGCTCGATCAGGATCTCATGGCCGACGCTCCGAAGGTGCTGAACAACGAGCCTCTGCTCGTCCAGTACCAACTCAAGGAAGAAGCGGTGTGGAGTGACGGGCAGGCCATTGGCTGTGACGACTTCCGCCTCGCTGTCCTGGCCAGCAGTGCCAAGTTCCTGCAGAAGTTGCCGACCGGGGTGACCGAGCCGGCCTTCCATACCGAAACTGTTGCGGGCTATCAACACGTTGCCGCCATTGGTTGCACCAACGGCACTGCCAAACAGATCACCGTCACGTTTGACACGAGCGAACCGGACTGGAAGTGGTTGTTCCAGTCGTTGGTTCCGGCCCACGTCGTCATGGCCGCAGCCAAGGTCACCGACCTCACCAACATCGATGACGCTGGGGCCATCCGACTGGCCGATGCCTGGAACACCGGGTTCTCCATTGTGAAAGAACTGCCAGCCGCAGCCGTGTCGGGCGGCGCTTTCCGCGTGGCTTCGGTGTCGGGCGAAGGGGTGGTGCTGAAGCGGAACGACAAATACTGGGCCCAGCCGCCCGCCGCGAGCGCAGGCATTCTTGTGACGACGGTTCCGATCGGATCTCAGCTCGATGCCATGCGCGACGGGTCGGTGCACGTCGCCGCGCTACCGGCCGACGCCTCCAAACTTGATGCCATCAAGGCCGGCTCGGGTGTGAGTGTGGTTCGTAGTTCGCCCGTCTCGGTCACTGAGCTGGTCTTCAACTTCGGTCAACCGAAGTTCCAGGACCGCACCCTGCGCAAGGCCATCAGTGCCTGCGTCGATCGCCCGAGTCTCATGGCCAGTCGCATCAGGCCGGTGTTGCCGGAAGCCACCATTGCTGACAACCGGATGCTCGGCCCCGACGATCCTGGCTATCGCTCGACCAGCGCTGGTCAGTCGGCCGGCGTCGAGGTGGCGCGCGACCTACTCGCCAAGATCGGCTACACCAGCACGGGCAAGACCGACCCGGTTACCAAGGGCGGCAAGGCGCTTTCGCTCACGCTCTACTACGACCCCGCCGGCAGCCTGGGCCAATCGGTGGCCGAAGCCATCGCCAGCCAGTGCGCGGCGGCCGGCATCACGCTGGTACCCGCCCCGACTATTGGCGATGTGGTCGACGGTGGCCCGTGGGACCTGGCGTTGCTGAGCGGATCGGGCGACCTGAGCCTGGCCAATCGAACGGCTCGCTACACCCGTGGAAACCCGGGCGATGTCGGTCGCTATGCTCCGAACGCTATCCCGCCGCTCGTGGCCCAGGTGGCCTCCGCTCTCACCGATCAGGACTTCGCCGAGGCACTGAACAAGCTCGATGAAGGCCTCTGGAACGATCTTCCCACCATTCCCTTGTACCGAGCTCCGGCGCTCGGCGTGGTGGCCTCCAATGTAAATGGCGTGGCGGCCACCCCCGGATTTGCCGGCATCTTCGGTTCCGCCCGCGCCTGGCGTTAGCTCCCGTTCGTTACCGAACGGTCATGTGCTCCCCTTCCTCGTTACTTAGTAGTAGCTTGGGGCTGTTCGGCCTACACCTGAAGGGGAGCCTGACGTACAGGATACGCCGACATTGCATACCCAAACCCGAGAGGAGACCCCACCGTGAAGAGATCCTTAATGAGTACCAAACTTGCAGCAGTGCTGTTTGGTGCCTCACTTATCGCCGCAGCATGCGGCAGCAGTAGCACGACCGCTTCATCCACGACCGCAGTAGGTGGAGCTACCACCGAAGCGTCAACCGCAACGACGGCCGGTACTGGCAGTACCGCGGCGCCGACCACCGCCGCAACAGGCACCACCGCGCCCGCTACGGCCGGAGAAGCCGGCGGCACGCTCAGCATTGGCGCCGAGCAGGAACCAGACTGCGCTGACGTGATCAACAGCTGCGGCGGTTCGTCCTGGGGTTACTGGATGATGACCGTTGGTACCTTGCCCCGCGCGTTCGATGTCGTGAACGAAGGCGGCGTGTATTCGCCCAAGCCGTCCAGCATCCTCGTTGGCGAGCCCACGGTGGTCAGCACGCCCAAGCAGGTCGTCACCTACAAGATCAACCCGAAGGCCGTCTGGTCCACGGGAGACCCCATCACCTCAGCCGACTTCAAATATATGTTCGAGCAGATCGCCGGCCCCGATGCCAAGGACGTCTACGACCCCACCGGGTACGACAAGATCGAATCGGTTAACGCCACCGCCCCCGATACCGCGGTTGTCACTTTCAAGGAGATCTACGCCGACTGGAAGGGTCTCTTCGGCGGTAGCTACGGCCTCATGCCCAGCAAGACCCTGACTGGCAAAGACCGCAACGCCGAAATGAAGGACGGCTACAAGTTCTCCGGTGGTCCGTGGATGATCGACAAGTGGGAAAAGGGCGTAGCCATAACCCTTATCCCCAACGATAAGTACTGGGGCGATAAGCCCAAGCTGTCGAAGGTTGTCTTCAAGTTCCTGCCCGATACCGCTGCTGAGTTCCAGGCCTACAAGGCGGGCGAAGTGTCGGTCATCTACCCGCAGCCGCAGGTAGCCGTGATCGATGCCATCTCGGCTGGAGTTGAGGGCAACAACTTCTTCACGGGTAACACCGGCTCGGTTGAGGCCATCTGGATCAACAACGCCAAGGCCCCGTTCGACGTGAAGGAAGTCCGCCAAGCGCTTGGGTACTCCATTGACCGTGACGCCGTCGTGAACAAGTTGTTCGGTGGCATCGGTGTGAAGAAGGCCGTGCAGAGCTTCAACCCGCCGATCATCAGCAAGTTCTCGGGTACCGACTTCGACGTTTACAAGAAGGACCTGGCCAAGGTTGACAGCCTCATGAAGGGCGCCGGCTACGCGAAGGGTGCCGACGGCATCTGGGCCAAGGGTGCCGACCGGGCGACCTTTGCTCTGCGTACCACCGCTGGCAACAAGCGTCGTGAACTCACCCAGGAAATTCTGATCCAGCTCTTTAAAGAAGGCGGATTCGAAATGACGGTCGACAACGCCAAGGCTGGCGACCTGTTCGGCAAGATTCTTCCCGCCGGTGAGTATCAGACAGCCATTTACGCCCAGGTTGCAACCTTCCCGTTGCCAAGCCTCTCCAGCCTCTTCAAGTCGTCGAACATCCCGTCCGACGCGAACAAGCAGAGCGGCACCAACTGGACCCGAACCAATATCGCCGGTCTCGACGACAAGCTTTCCGCTTCCGACGCCGAACTCGACGAGACCAAGCGCATCGTTATCTCGAAGGACATCGACAAGTTGATAGCCGCCGATGCCACCTCCATCCCACTCGACCCGCTTCCCAACATGATGCTGTGGAGCAAGAAGCTCACCGGTCCCTCCGACAATGCCGTGCTCGGACCGTTCTGGAACATGAACACCTGGACCCTGGCCAAGTAATCAGGCTGCGGTCAAAGATGTAGGTAGGGGAGCCCGACAGTTGTCGGGCTCCCCTTTTCGCAAGTTGCGAATTGCCGAACCTTATGAGGGAAAGGTCGAAGTAGTGCTCAGTTACATCGCACGCCGAGTGTTGTACTCAGTACCGGTGCTCTTGGTGGCATCGTTCATTGTCTTCGTTGCTGTGCGACTCACATTCGACCCGACGGTGAAGTTTCGGCAACTCAAAGACCCGACCGCGCTTGAACGAGCCCGAGTTCGGTACGGCCTCAACGACGCCATACCGGTCCAGTATTTCAAGTGGTTCGGTCGCTTCATACGGGGTGACTTTGGTATCAGTACCCGCACCGGTGGCGACGTGGGGCCGATGATCACTCGAGCGTTGGGTTTCACCTTGCAGCTCATTGTGTGGGGTGTGTTACTGGCCCTCATTGTCGCCGTATCCATCGGCGTATTTTCTGCAGTGAAGCAGTACTCAGTTCCCGACTACGTGTTTACCGGGCTTTCTTACATCGGGGTGGCTATGCCGCCGTTCTGGTTCGGTTTGATTCTCATCCAGGTCTTCGGCGTGTTCATCAAGCAGAAGTTCAGTCTCGACAAGCCATTTCTCTTCTTCATCGGTCTGCACAGCACCGACAAGAAGGGCATCAATCTCGATTATCTCCGGCATCTCGTGTTGCCGGTACTCACGCTCACCGTGCAGCTCATTGCGCAGTGGAGTCGCTTTGAGCGGGCGTCGATGCTCGACATCTTATCGAGCGACTTCATCCGGACGGCCCGAGCCAAGGGCGTACCCCGACGCAAGGTGGTGTTTCGCCATGCCTTTCGCAACGCGCTTATACCGCTCGTGACCGATGTGGCCACCCAAACGGGTGCGCTGTTCGGTGGTCTGATCATTACGGAGACCATCTTTTCGATTCCGGGAATGGGCAGACTCTTTATTGACGCACTGATCAACGGTGACGTCTACGTCGTGCTGGCGTGGATGCTTGTTGCGGGCGTCTTCGTGATTATCTTCAACCTAATTGCCGACATGCTTTACAGCGTGCTCGACCCACGAGTGAGGCTCGCATGACCGCGGAACTGCAAGAGGCCATTGCCGTAGGCAGCGACGAGACGGCGCTCATCCAGGGCACCTCTCCGGTCGCCAGGACGCAATGGCAGTTGTTCCGCCGACGATTCTTCCGCCACCGACTCGCCATGTTCGGCCTCGTTCTTTTGGTCATCCTGGTGGTGTGCTGCTTCGGAGCTAAGTGGATTGCCCCGTATAAGAACGTGTCCGACCTGCTGGCCGATCCGGCTCCACCCAGTAAAAAGCATTGGTTTGGGGTCGATCTGCTCGGTCGGGACTACCTCACCACCTGCTTGTACGCCGGTCAGATCTCGCTGAAGATCGGCTTGTTCGTCTCGGTCATCTCCACCGTGCTCGGCACGATCACCGGTGCCATAGCCGGCTACTTCGGCAAGGTGTCCGAACAAGTCCTCATGCGTTTTACCGACTTGTTCCTGCTGCTGCCGGGGCTGGCTGTCTTGGCCATTGCGCTCAAGAAGTTCGGTAACTCCGACACCACCATCATTCTTGTACTTGCCGGGCTCGGCTGGATGGGCATCGCCCGCATCGTTCGTGGACAGGTGCTGTCACTGAAAGAAAAGGAGTTTGTGGAAGCCGCACGAGCAATCGGCTGCTCCCACACCCGCATTATTCTTCGGCACATCATCCCGAACCTGGTCGGGCCTATCATGGTGAATGCGTCGCTGGCCGTTGCCTCAGCCATCATTGCTGAGTCAACCCTTTCCTACCTCGGCTTCGGTGTGCAGGCACCGAAGCAGTCTTGGGGAAAGCTGCTGGCCGACGGCAAAGAATCCATCGCAACCAAGGCGTATCTTCTCTACTTTCCCGGGCTCCTCATCATCCTTGTTACCCTGGCCGTCAACTTCTTAGGTGATGGTCTGCGTGATGCCACCGACCCGCAGGCGAAGCACTGATGGGTACCAACGACGTGGTGCTGTCCGTCCAGAATCTCAGCGTAGAATTCTCCACCGACGACGGAGTACTGAAGGCCGTCGACAACCTCAGCTACGACCTCAATGCTGGCGAGACGCTCGGCATTGTGGGGGAGTCAGGGTCGGGCAAGAGCGTCAGCTCCATGGCCATACTGGGGCTGCTGCCAAAGTCGGCCAAGATCAGCGGTGACGTCCTGTTCCGCGGTCAGTCGATTCTGGGTCGCCCCGAGAGCGAACTGCGCTCGTACCGAGGGAACAAGATCGCCATGGTTTTCCAGGACGCTCTGGCCTCGCTCAATCCGGTTATGACTATCGGCAAACAGATCACCGAAGCCATACAGGTGCACGATGACAAGATCAGCGCACTCCAGGCCCGAGAACGGGTGGTGGAGTTGCTCGACATCGTCGGCATCCCCGAACCGGGTCGCCGTGTCGATCAGTACCCGCATGAGTTCTCGGGTGGTATGCGTCAGCGGGCCATGATCGCCATGAGCATCGCCAATGAACCCGATGTGCTCATTGCCGACGAGCCGACCACGGCGCTCGACGTCACCATTCAGGCTCAGGTGATGGAAGTGTTCGAGCGCATTCAGGAGCGCACCAGCAGTTCGTTGCTGCTCATCACGCACGATCTCGGCGTGATTGCCGGCGTAGCCGACCGAGTCTTGGTGATGTACGCCGGTCGCCAAGTGGAACTCGGTAGCGTCGACGACGTCTTCTATCGCACCGGGCATCCCTACGCTCAGGGGCTGCTCGCCTCCCTTCCCCGAGTAGACGGCAACACGCCGGGCCGCCGGTTGCACCGCATCAAAGGCCAACCTCCGTCACTCGTCTTTCTTCCGCCGGGTTGCGCGTTCAACCCTCGCTGCCCGTACGCCAAACCTGGCACGTGCGATGTCGCCCGGCCCGAGATGCACGGCGTTGGTTTCGCGCATGCGTCCGCCTGCCACTTCGCCGAGGAGCTCATGACCAAAGAGGTAGCACTGTGACCGACGCAGTACTGACGGTGCAGCACCTGGTGAAGCACTTCCCCATTCGGTCGGGTTTGCTGCGCCGCCAGACCGGCACCATTCAGGCCGTTTCCGATATCAGTTTTCAGGTTGGTAAGGGCCAGACGCTCGGCCTGGTCGGCGAGAGTGGTTGTGGGAAGTCAACCGCCGGCCGCACTATCTTGGGTCTCATTCCGGCCACGTCTGGGTCGGTTCTCTTTCAGGGTCTGGAGATCGTGGGGGCAGACCCGGGCAAGTTGCGTGAAGCGCGTCGTCATATGCAACTCGTCTTCCAGGACCCGTACGCGTCCTTGAACCCGAAGATGTCAGTGCAGGCCATCGTCAGCGAGCCCATGAAGATCCACGGTCTTCACAAGGGTCGGGAGGTCGATCGGGTCAAGGACCTTATGGCCGTTGTCGGCCTGAACCCGGAGCACGTCAACCGTTTCCCGCACGAGTTCTCCGGCGGCCAGCGCCAGCGCATCGGTATTGCCCGCGCCCTTGCGGTCGAGCCAGACCTGCTGGTTCTCGATGAGCCCGTATCGGCACTTGACGTGTCCATCCAGGCTGGCGTTGTCAACCTTCTTGAAGACCTGCAGGACGAGATGGGGCTGGCATACGTCTTCATCGCCCACGACCTCGGCGTGGTTCGCCACATTTCCGACCGGGTAGCGGTCATGTATCTCGGCAAGATCGTGGAGATCGGCGAAGCCGAAGACCTCTACATGCGCCCGGCACATCCGTACACGCAGGCCCTGCTGTCGGCAGTGCCGCTGCCCGACCCGCGGGCCGAACGGGCTCGCAGGCGAATCATTCTGAAAGGCGACGTACCCAGCCCCGCCAGCCCGCCGTCGGGTTGTCGATTCCGTACCCGATGCCCAATCGCCCAGGAAATCTGCTCGCAGGAAGAGCCGATTCTGGCCACCTCCGGACTCGGGCACGACGTGGCGTGTCACTTCCCAACGGTCGTGGCCGTCGTCTGAAAACGTTCTTCACCACGCTCTAGGGCTCTGTACTGATAGAGTCAATCCCCGTGCGTAACGTCGTAAAGATCATTGTGGCCGTCATCAACATGGCTTCGCTTGTAGGCATGATTGGTGGCATCCTGCTGCACTCCGGTCGCGGTGGCGGTCTGTCCGACATGTTCGGTGGCGGCGGCGGTGCTGGCATGGGCTCTACCGCAGCCGAGAAGAACCTCAATCGCATCACCACGATCTTTGCGCTGATCTGGATTTTTACCGCCATCTCGCTCGGTCTCTTGCTTGACTGAGTGACCCTTCGGGTAAGATCTCAGCCGCAACAACCAGTCCACGTCGATGTGGCGGAATAGGCATACGCGCTAGCTTGAGGTGCTAGTGGGAGAAATCCCGTGGGGGTTCAAGTCCCCCCGTCGACACCAAAGGTGACCAAGGCTTCGGCCTTGGTCAGCTACTTTTTGCGGCAGCTCGTGCCGGACCAGCGGCTGATGCCCCCCCGGCGGCGTCCTGCAGGTTCCTT
>JAYTKG010000078.1:0-2726 GCA_043730435.1 Acidimicrobiia bacterium
ACGACCCCTCCCGAGAAGCCAACATCCGCAACAAATAATCTACCCACTGCAGACAAAATATGAACGGACCAAGGAGCGCAAGATAATGGCCAAGAACACGATTTGCCTTTGGTATGACAAGGACGCCGAAGCTGCCGCCCGCTTCTACTGTCAGACTTTTCCCGACAGCGCACTCGGAGCCGTGCACTATGCGCCCAGCGACTTTCCGGCTGGCACAGCAGGAGATCCACTGCTGGTGGAGTTCACCGTTCTCGGTATTGCTTGCGTCGGGCTGAACGGTGGCCCGGAATTCAAGCAGAGTGAGGCCTTCTCATTTCAGGTGTCGACTACCGACCAAGCGGAAACTGACCGTTACTGGAACGCAATCGTTGACAACGGCGGGCAGGAAAGTCAGTGCGGATGGTGTAAGGACAAGTGGGGCGTGTCGTGGCAGATTACTCCCCAGGTTTTGACGGATGCCATGAGTGCTGGCGGTGAGAAGGCCAAACGCGCCTTTGATGCCATGATGCCTATGCAAAAGATCGACGTCGCTGCGATCGAAAAAGCAGTGCGCGGCTGAAAGCGGATTCCGCAAGCGAGTGGTCGAACTCATGAACCAACCCGACAACGCAATCGTCCGTCGTTCGCCCTCGCGAATGCAACCCGATTGGTTTGAGCGCTGCGCGTGTCAGAGGTAACTCGTAGGTGAAGTAGGACGGTCGGTCATCGGCACCGAGATATGTGGTGAACGCGCCGCCGGGATGCAATTGTTGGATGTGTCGCAGGTCGGCTGCTCGGAATTCCAGGGCGATGACAAGCACTGGCCTCCCGGCCGCAATGAGGCTGGGGAATTGCGTCTCGAAGGCTTCATCCGATGCCAGGTCAGACTGGTCCCCGCCGTCGGTGATGAAGCGCACCACTCCGTTGTCGACACGGAGTACGTCGCCCCCAATGAGAAACACCCGGTGTGACGGGGCCTGGTCTCGAATGAGGGCAGCGATCTCGGTCAGAGCGGCGAGCTGCGAGCGTCTGGCATATTCGACGAAGTAGCGGTTCCAGTTCGCGAAAAAGGTCACGAGCGCCAATGCGGCGACGGTGAATCGCAGCGCGCTCTTGTGCGTCGGCCAGCGTCGGTGGGCCGCATTCCACAGGTATTGCGCCGAGACTCCGCCGCAGACGAACACCGCGGGGACGACCATCAGCAACCGGGGCCCATTGGGCGAGTCGATGGTGAGGATCCCGCCGAGTGTCACGCCAGTCACAATCCAGATCAGAATCAACTGGGACGGAACCGCCGCAGAGCCGCGGCGGAATGCCACCGACCCGAGCACGACAGCGATCCCGAGCCAGAACAGCACCTGGGTGATGCGATCGAACGCGGGGTAGGTAGGGGTGTAGAACCCCGAGTGATCGCCGGAGTTGATGAAGAAGGCGATGTTGCGCCGGACCTGTGTCAGCAACAGGTGCCCTAGGTCGCGGGGCAACGTCGCGCCCACGCCCAACTCGTGGGCCAGTCCGGAGCGACCGAAGACGCTGACGCGATCAGTGCGATTGCTGAAGGTCACGGGGTGTCGCAGATAGTGCAGTACGAGCGGCAGAACGGCCACTAGCGTGGCACCGATAGCCGCGCCGATATCGCGCGTCCGGGCGAGGCGACGACCCCGGAGCACGAGGAGGATCGGCAGCATTAACGCGACCAGCACTCGCGACCCGTAGTAGAAGTACTGGCTGACCCCGACGGTGAGGCCGAACAGCACGAATAGTGTGAGCGATGGCGTCGGCGAGTGCGATTGCGAGGCGGCTCGGCCGTGCGTTACGGCAGCAAACACGAGCACCATCGCCACGGTGATGAGCGACGCACTCTCGATGTTGTTGAGCGCGACTCGGCTGTAATGGATGTGCAAGTGCGACACGCCCAAGAGCCATCCGGCCGCGAGTCCGGCTACTCGTCCCCATCCCAGACGTCCGATCAGGTAGACAGCCGGCGCGGCCAGGGCGCCGATTCCGGCCGAGAGCACTCGCAGGCTGGTGATCGAGTCACCAAGTACGGCGAGAGCGCCCGCCTGTACGTAGTGGAACAGCGTCGGGTGATCGAGGAACTCGGTGCCGAAAACCGGTAGCGGACGAGCTCCGGCGGCGGACCCGTTCAGCGCACGCCGGGCGAGTAGCCCCATCTCACCCTCGTCGCCGTGCATAAACGGCAACGTCGGGCCGAGGTGATGGATCCGAATTACGAGCGCGACCATGGCCAATATGACGACCGCTGTGGTGTCGATCCATCGCCAACCCGCGGCTTGGATGATGCGCTGCCACCATCTTGAACGGCGGTCGTAAAGCACGCTTGTGATCACGGCGAAAACCATGCTGGCGAGCCACAGCCCGCTGCCCCACCAGCTCGGGTCTCGATACGCGATCATCACGGCTGCAGCTGCAGTAAGTGCCGCAGTGGCTGCCGCCACTACCAACCACAAGCGGTCGGAAATCCCGCCGCCCGGCACTGCGAGTCTGACCACGTCAGTCCGCCTACCGCACCGATTTCGCCACAGCGCCACGGTCACCTGCCGCCAAACCCTGCCGGTGAGACCGGAATCGAAGGAGTGCGGCTCGTCAACGGAGCGTCAGTTCGAACACATGGACATGGGCGACGTCCAGGCTTGCGAGGTCTTCCAGCTCGAGGCGCACCGAGCTCGCGACCACATGCTTTCCATCGGCACCCACCGGAAGTCGAACTGTCACGGTCGGATGTT
>JAYTKG010000079.1:0-5091 GCA_043730435.1 Acidimicrobiia bacterium
GCTTTGGTGCCAGCAACGGTTGGTGTAGCCGATCTCGAGCGTGCCGGGTCGCGGTTGGCATCGACTGAGATTCTGACCAACGAGCTCATCGGGCCGCCGCTGGGAGGCCTTCTTTTCAGCGCTGCCGTGGCCTTGCCTTTCGGCATTGACGCGTTCAGTTTCTTGTCCGCGGCCGCCACCATGTCGATGATGAGAGGCAACTTCGCTGCTGCCGTGGACGAGCGATCAAACGAGCCCATGGTTCGCCAGATTACCGATGGCTTTCGATGGTTCTGGAAGCATCCGGCCCTGCGCAACCTGGCGCTGATCGGTACCGTTCTTGGCACCGCCTCGTTCATCGGTAACTCGGTTTTCGTGCTGTTCGCTACGCAAACGCTCGGCCTGTCACCAACGGGGTACGGGTTGTTGTTGGTACCCAGCGGAATGGCCGGGATCGCCGGTTCCCTGGTGGCGCCGAAGTTGGCTCGCTATCCCCTGCGGCTGGTGCTCGGCACGGTTATCACGGCCGAGGGTGTGATCACACTCACCATGTCCAGTATGTCGTCGCCGATTCTGGTCGCGATCGTGGGCGCTGCCGGAGCGCTGATTGGCGTCATCTGGAACGTGCTGACTGTCGCGTTCCGTCAGCGAGTGATTCCCAACCATCTGCTCGGCCGTGTGGGCGCCAGCTTCCGCTTTCTCGTCTACGTCGGCATGCCGTTCGGCGCGCTTGCTGGCGGCTTCCTGGCTAAGGCCTTCGGTGTCCGCGCCGCCCTAGCCACCAACGGCGTCATCTTCCTCTGCATCGGCCTCGCCGTCCCGTTCCTCCTGCGCGGCATCACCAACGAATACAAAGTCGGTCAAGGATGATCGTTAAGGGTTCAGGCATCTGTGATCTCGGTTTCCGCAATCTCAGATGCCTCGAATACGGGCAAAGGCTGCCGCGAGGTCAGCGGTCGTTTGCTCAGGTCGTTCGAACACGTCCTGGTACGTGAACACGATAAGTTCCCTGCCGGTCTCGGCAAGTTGGCGGCGACGACGAGCGTCATTCTGGCGCTGACGCGGGCTCGAATGACCGATTTGGCCTTCAACCTCGACAACGAGCCCAACATGCTGAAACTCAAAGTCGACACGCCCGATCCGCTGCGAGCCATTCCTCACAACGACCTGGCACTCCGGGCGCGGAAGACCACCCTGTCGGCAAAGCCGAAGAAAGCGACGTTCCAGCAGGTTCGTTCCGCCGGAATCGATGAGCAACTCGTCGAGAAGGATCGCACCATCACGCCCGCAATGTCGCAGCGCGCCCAGGCGCCGTCGAAGATAGTCAACCGACATTTGGCCGTTCCTCACTGCCGAGTCGATCGCGTTCTCCAGGTCGTTTCGCTCGCAGCATCCCGAGAGGTCGATGATCGTGCGAGCGGCGGTTGTGCACGAGAAGGTGTCGATAACGGTTCGATCAGCTCGGCTAAGCCTCGAGGTCGAGCGCAACACACCGGGCAGTCCTTGTCGACCTCTTTGAGCACGGAACACCAATACCTCTGGATCTACCTCAGCGAAACCGTCGAACCCATGCAAGTACGCGGCGGAGCGATGACTCGCGACAGCATCGGAACCGGCGTTGATAAGCGCACTGCGAAGTTGGCGCCGGAAGGTCGCAATTCCGCCCGGAAACACAATCGCGTTGTGGCCGATAGCTTCGAGCCGGCCGGCTTTGATCCATCGATGTAATTGCTGAGACGAGGCTCCGGCGATCACCGCAGCTTCTCGCGAAAGGACGCCGTCGTTCGACGAGGCCACGGAGGCGAGCGCCTGCAAAGTGTGATGCACATCGCTCAAAGTGTGCGAACCCAAGATCAAATCGGAATCTGGCACCGTTTGAGCAGATGCCAGACCGAGTTTGAGGCATGCGACATCTCAATATGCGTGACCTCAGATGCCTCAAGCTCTCTCGCTGCCTACACGAGACGTGTCGTCTCAGACACGGTCAAGCCACCACCTGGTGACGGGTTCGTCTGGCACGCGGAAGGCAGCGTTCATGGCGTGTGCAAACGCCTTCAGATCACCGGCTTGCAGGGGCGCGATGGCGGTGTCCCACCGCAGCGACGGTAGCGGGATGGTGCGAACTTGGGTCGCGCTCAACTTCAATGCCGATGAACTGAGCCCGGCACCGAGATACGCGGTTGCGGCCCATGCCGATGTGCTCGGGGCGAGCAGAACCGCCAGGACGCGCCAGACATCAGACGGAGAATGCGGGACGATGCTGATCACGGGGACAGATGGAAGCAGCTGGCCTTCGGGGTCGGCGATCGCCTCAATCACCTTGGTCTGGGTTGCCATCAACACCTTTGGCACAAGTCGGTTTGCGGCCCACGTTTGCAACTTTGGCGACAGTGCGGCCAGGTCCACCCGAGGGGCGAGGTAGTGCTGCTTTGCGAACTTCGTCGGACGTATGCCCCACTGCGAGCGGGCCACATCAATGAGGCCGCTCGTGATGAGGGGTGGACCCTCGACATCATCTCCGACCGAGCCAACCAGGCCGTAGTACTGATCACGAAAGTCCGCAGTCACGATAGCCAGATCGCCGACCGTTCCGCTCGTGGTCGGAAACACGTGAGGAACGCCCGCCAGGTCGGCCACCAGGAACGACCACGACGACCGAGCCGACAGGTCGCCCGGCTCGTTGATGGGTTCGACCTGCTCGAACGACGGCCCGAACCAACGCCGAATGACACCCTGCCGATGGCCGCGCCGGAACACCGCAACGATGGTGTGCACCGCCGCGTCAAACATCGGTTCACCGGCCACCCAGAGATCGACCAATGCCGCGTCGGCTGCCACCGCAGCGCGGATCGGACCGGCATCACGGGTGGCCAGGATCGACTGCGGCAGCACCAACGCAACCAAGCCACCGTCGGGCCTGGCAAGACCCGACGCCAGGGACAAGAACAGCGCTGCGGTATCGGCGTAGGGTCCGCCGCCGTGAGCCGACCGGCCACCGCGCGACGTGCGCCGAGACATCTGACCGAGGAACGGCGGATTCCCGACCACCACATCAAAGTGCGCCGACCCCCAATCATGCGTGAGCGCATCGCCCTCCACAATCGTGGCCGCGGGCAAGGCCGCCTGCGCCGCACTTACCGCGTTGGCATCGATATCCACACCCCGCATGATCGCTCGGGAACCGAGTTCCTTCCCCGCAGCAATGAGAAAACGACCATCCCCGCACGACGGGTCAAGCACGCGCACGGGGCCGCTGGCGCGGGGTGAAAGAACGCGATCGAGCACGAAGTCAACCAGAGCCGAAGGGGTGTACCAGGCGCCGAGGCGGCGTTGCGTTTCGCGATCCATTTCGGTGCCATTGTTACCGCCCGCTACCGTCCAGGCATGGAGCGGTACATCGAGTTCAGCCGGGACGAGTGGAAAGACCTGCGCGCCGCCACGCCGCTGACCATCCGCGAGAAGGATCTTGAAGCACTTCGCGGCATCAACAGCGACCTTGATCTCACCGAAGTCGCCGAGATCTACTTGCCGCTCACCCGTCTGTTGAATCTGTACGTCTCGGCCACGCAAAACCTTCATCGCGTGTCGGCGACGTTCCTTGGCACCATGGCGCCAAAGGTGCCGTACGTCATTGGTGTGGCCGGGTCGGTAGCCGTCGGCAAGAGCACGTTTGCCCGTGTGCTGCAAGCGTTGTTGTCACGGTGGCCCGATCACCCGAAGGTCGATCTGGTGACGACCGACGGCTTCCTGCTGCCAAACTCGGTATTGGAACAGCGCGGCACCATGAACCGCAAAGGCTTCCCCGAGAGCTACGACGCTCGCCGTATTACCGAGTTTCTCCGTGACGTGAAATCCGGCGAGGCTGAGGTGAAGGCACCGGTGTACAGCCACGTCGTGTACGACATTGTTGAGGGCGAGGAAATCACCGTTCGCCAACCCGACATCTTGATCCTCGAAGGCATCAACGTGCTGCAAGTGGCCAGCGGCAGCATCGAATTCGTCAGTGACTACTTCGACTTCTCCATCTTCGTGGACGCTGCTGAAGTGGACATTGAGCGATGGTACGTGAACCGATTCCTACGGCTCCGCGAGACCATCTTCCAGGATCCGAACTCGTTCTTCCGGCACTTTGCCGATCTGTCCAGGGAAGAAGCGGTCGCTACTGCGAAGGGCATCTGGGCCGAGATCAATGGCAAGAACCTGGTCGAGAACATTCTGCCCACTCGTGAGCGGTCATCGCTTATCTTGCGAATGGGTCCGAATCACCTGGTGACCGACGTCAGGCTCCGTAAGTTGTAGCTAACCAGCCGGGCAATTCGTGCAGACCTGTCAGAGTTGGCACGTCACCGTCATGCTCGGCGTGCTCGTGGCTCCATCGATGTTGCGATGGCACGTGAACAGCTCGTCCGCCAATGGCCAAGACGGGAAGCACGTCGGACTTCACCGAATCGCCCACCATCACGAAGCGCTCCGGTTCGACTTTCTGACGATAGAGAAAGCTGCGATAGGTCGATGTGGTCTTGTCGCTCACAATTTCCACGTGATCGAAGTGCGCAGCCAGACCGCTGCTCTCCAGTTTTCGTTGCTGATGCAACAAATCACCCTTGGTCACCAGAACCAGTGTGTGTTGTTCTGCCATTTTCCCGACCGCATCGAGTACACCAGGAAAGAGCTCAACCGGTGCTTCGAGCATGTCGTAGGCAAGGGTGACGATCCGATGCACTTCCGTGGATGGGATGCGCCCATTGGTCGAAGTAATGGCGGTGTCGATCATGGAGATTGCGAAGCTCTTTGCACCGAATCCCATTGTGGCCAGACGGCTGACTTCGTTTTCGTGTAACACCCGCCCTAGGTCAATATCCGAATCAAGCCATGGGGAGACAATCTCCAAGAACCGCTCCGTGGCCTGCTGGAAGTACCTCTCGCAGTGCCACAGGGTGTCGTCGGCATCAAGACCGACAAGGTCAAACGGCATGCTGCTCATGGCACCGCCCCGTCAAGCATTTCCTCGCTCACGATCACATCATCACCCGACTCCTCTGTTGGCCACAACCGTGTTGTGACGGGTGTTACATCACTCCTTGTGTCGCACCCAGCGACGTGATGGAGGAA
>JAYTKG010000080.1:0-4606 GCA_043730435.1 Acidimicrobiia bacterium
GCCGTGTACGAGTGGGACTACAGCAAGCAACTGCTCCACCTGCGAGCGGCCGAGGCAGCAGGCGCCGCCGGAACGGATGCGGAGAAGCTCGAGAACGACCTGTACGCCGAACGCTTCCTGGTGAAGCGCCCGCTGCTGCGCGCCGTTGAGAACCGTGAAGGCCCGCCACCCATTTTGTTGATCGACGAAATCGATCGAGCCGATGATGAGTTCGAGGCCTTCCTACTCGAAGTGCTTTCGGACTTTCAGGTGACCGTTCCGGAACTGGGCACCTTCACGGCTACCACGCCGCCGATTGTCTTGCTCACCTCGAACCGCACCCGTGACGTGCACGACGCACTGAAACGCCGGTGTCTCTACCACTGGGTAGAGCATCCCGATTTCGACCGCGAAGTGGCCATCGTGCGACTTCGCGCGCCGTTGGTCAGTGAGCGCCTCGCCCGCCAAGTCGCCGGTGCGGTAGAGGCCATGCGTGAGCTTGGGCTCTACAAGCCGCCGGGTGTTGCCGAAACCATCGACTGGGCCACTTCGCTTGCGGTGCTGGGTCAGACCGAACTGAACGAAGAGAGTGTTCGCGCCACGCTTGGCACAGTCCTGAAGTATCGCGAGGATGCTCAGCGCGTTGAAGGACACGGTGTTGCCGACCTGGTGCGCCAGGCGTTCGAACGCGGGATGTTGAGTGGCTGACGAACCTCGCCGCACGCTGGCTCAGGAAATAGCGGCGCTTCCCGCGAACTCCGAGCCTTCACGGCGCACCACTGACACCGTGAAGTTCTCGGGCGCGCTCCCAACGCTGCCCGGTGTCGCCGTTGTTGACGAGCGCGAGCCGAACTCGGCAGAGGTACTGGCCGTCTCGTTTGCACGCATCCTTCGAGGTGCCGGACTCATTGTTCCGGTCGACACAGTTTTCGCCTGTCAGGTCGCGCTCGATGCCGTCGGTCTGCACGATCGAGAGCTTGTCTACTGGGCGACCCGCGCCACGCTGCTACGGCGGCCCGAAGACATCGAGCTTTTCGACCGGGCTTTCAAGGTGTTTTGGGATCGACGCAAAGTCGTCATCGACATGCTGCCCAATGTGCAGACCGAGACGCTCTCCATCGGTATCGACGACGAGTCCGACGACGGCAACACCGACCCAGACTCAGCCGAGGCAACGGAAGAGCCCGATATCATGCTGCGTTTCTCGGCAACAGAAGTACTGCGGTCCAAAGACTTTGCGCAGTACTCTCAGCAAGAGCTCGAAGACGCCTACCGCATGATGACGACGTTGCGCTTGGTGGGTGCACCCCGCCGATCACGTCGTCTCGTCAGCACCCGAAAAAGCCAGGGCCGACCCGACCTTCGCCGCACGGTGCGTGCCGCACTGCGAGCCGGCGGTGAACCGGTGAAGTGGCGGTACCGAACACAGGGTGAACGACAGCGGCGCCTCATCTTGCTGCTCGACATATCGGGGTCGATGGAGCCCTACGCCAGGGCGCTCCTTCGCTTCGTGCATGCCGCTGTCGTTGGTCGTCAAAAGGTAGAAGTGTTCACGCTAGGAACCCGCCTGACGCGGGTCACCCGTGAGCTGTCCAGCCGGGACCCGGACCGAGCGTTGGCGAGTGCGGCCAACAGCGTGCAGGACTGGTCGGGCGGCACGCGCCTGGGCGATGGCCTGCGAGCGTTCAACGACGCATGGGGTGTTCGTGGCATGGCCCGCGGCGCAACCGTGGTGATCATGTCTGACGGCTGGGATCGCGGCCTACCCGAAGTGCTCGCCGAGCAAATGGCACGCCTGCATCGTGTTGCGTACCAGACCGTGTGGGTGAACCCCTTGAAGTTCACTCCCGGTTACGCACCCTTGGCCCGCGGCATGGCCGCCGCACTCCCCTACGTCGATGACTTCATCGAAGGCCACTCCGTTGACGCCATGGCCGAACTCGCCCGCGTCATCTCCAAGCCTTCGTAGCGTTGCTGAGCCCAGCCAATCTTGCGGACACGCCGATAGAGTCGGACGCATGATCGACGTACTGAATGACATCGAGCGGTGGCGATCGGCTGGCAAGCGGGTTGCCGTCGCCCGAGTAATCGGCCTTGACGGGTCTGGGCCGCGTGATCCGGGCGCGACCATGGTGGTCAACGAGGACGGTGAAGTGGCCGGGTCGGTGTCGGGCGGCTGCGTTGAAGGCGCCGTTGTTTCCGAAGCACTGGCGATCTTGGCGGGCGAGAACGAGCGTCGCATCGTCACGTTCGGGTTCTCCGACGATGAAGCCTTCTCCGTTGGCCTTACGTGCGGGGGCACGATCCGTCTGTTCATCGAACCGCTCGACTGGTGAGCGACATGAGTGTGTACGCAGTTCTGCGCGAGTGCCTTCGCCACTCAGAACCGGTTGGCCTCGCCACGGTTGTCGAGGGTCCGAACATTGGCGCGAAGTTGTTGGTTCGTCCGGGACAAGCTCCACTCGGGTCGCTTGGGCACCCCGAGTTGACCCGTGTCGTCGGTCGCGATGCGCTGGCCGAACTGGAAGCGGGCCGCACCGGCACACGCAATTACGGCGAGACCGGTCAGACCATCGAGATCGACGAACCCGACGTGCAATCGGTGCGGGTCTTCATTGAGAGTTTCGCTCCCCCGCCCCGCATGGTCATCTTCGGCGCAGTCGACTTCACCGCCGCGCTCACGCGTGTGGCCAAGGTGCTCGGGTTCGCGGTCACGGTGTGCGATGCGCGCAAAGTGTTTGCCACAACCCGTCGCTTTCCGTTGGCCGACGAGGTCGTGGTTGATTGGCCCGATCGACTGCTTGCACGCATCGGCGACGAACTCGGCTCACGAGATGCCGTCTGCATCCTCACCCACGATCCGAAGTTCGATGTGCCCGCCATCCAAGGCGCACTCAAGACCAGCGTTGGTTACATCGGCGTCATGGGCAGCCGCGCCACGCACGAGCGCCGCATGCCCCGCTTGACCGAGGCCGGCGTAACATCCGAAGCAGATCTGGCCCGCATCTTTGCCCCAATAGGTCTCGACATCGGCGCCCGCACACCGGAAGAAACCGCAGTGTCGATCTGCGCCGAGATCATCGCTCGCCGCACCAAGCGCCACGTCCCCTCACTGCGAGACGGCGACGGCCCCATCCACGTCTGACAGGTCGCGTCAGCTGAGCGGGGCGATGACGGACTTCGTGTGCTCCGAGGCGATGCCGATGGCGAGATCGGTTTCGTGATTCACGGCATGCACGATGGCCCGACCAGCACCGAGGTACATACCGATGTGGCCGGGGTAGTGCAGGAGGTCACCGGGCTGGGCGCTTGCAAACGTACGGGCCTCGCCTTGGCGAACTTGCGCTTCGGACTGGTGCTCCAGAGCTACTCCAGCCTTTGCCCACGAAAACTTGGTGAGTCCCGAGCAGTCGAAACCGACATCGGGCGATTCGCCGTTCGTCACGTACGGCTTTCCGAGCTGCGAGAGCGCCGTATAAATCACGGTCTGGCGACGGGGGTCCGCGACGGCCCACGCATCTTCAAGATCGTCGGCGGGCACGCCAACGAAGGGTGATACCACCACGGCGAGGGAGCGACGATTGGTGCCGATCGCCAGCCAGTCGCCGCTTTCGAGCGACTGCTCCATTGCCTCGGCGCGCGCCGTGACCTGGGCGAAATCTGAAGACTGGCTGCTCGACGCTGGCATCGAGCCAAGGGCACTACCGACCACGATTGCTATCAGGGCCAATCCGCCAACCGTCTTACGGAGCAGTCCGTAAGGCATGCACTTCTTCATACTGATCTGCGTCCTCCGTTTAGAGCGGGCGCAGCACTACGAGGAGTGTGCATCTCAGGGGTGAGCCGCCGTGTTTCATTACGAAACGATGTCACTAGTATGACGGAAGAACGACATATGTCAAGTGTGTTACAAACTCTCAACCATCTGTCAAACTTTGTCCATGACAACCGCCGCGGTCGTTTTGGCCGCCGGGCTGGGCAGCCGGTACGTCGGACCCACCCACAAACTGCTCGCCCCGTTCAGGAAGCGAACCGTGGCGCAATGGGCCATCGCCAATGCACTCGATGCCGGATTCGACGAAACCATCGTCATCCTGGGCGCCGTCGATCTCACCCTTGCCCCCGGAGTGACCGTGGTGCGCAACCCGGACTTTGCGCGTGGCCAGGCAACGTCGGTCCATCTCGCCATGCGGTACGCACGTCACGCCGGTCACGATGCCATCGTCACCGGGCTGGCCGACCAACCCCTGATTCCCGCCGAGACATGGCGAGCTGTCGGCAACCAGCGCAACACACCGATCGCGGTGGCCACCTACGACGGCGAGCGCCGCAATCCGGTTCGCTTGGCGGCTGCCGTCTGGGATCTCCTGCCTCTCGATGGCGACGAGGGCGCCCGTAGCATCATGCGTTTGCACCCCGAGCTGGTTACAGAGATACCCTGCAACGGTAATCCGGCTGATATTGACACCGTGGAGGATCTGCGCCGATGGAACTCATAAACGAATTCACCGTGAACGTCCCGATTGAGAAGGCCTGGGTCACGCTGACTGACGTTGAGCTCATCGCACCATGCCTACCCGGAGCCCAGCTGCAAGAAGTTGAAGGTGAGACCTACCGGGGCCAGGTC
>JAYTKG010000081.1:0-3194 GCA_043730435.1 Acidimicrobiia bacterium
CTGGTTGAGCGGGTGGTGGCGTCGCTTCGAACGCTGGGTGCCTCAGTGGAGACCGGCCGCTTCCGAACCGACATGAAGGTCAGCCTGGTCAACGACGGCCCGGTTACCGTCATGATCGATCTCTGACGATCGTTTGCGTCGGGTCGTCAGGTAGAAAGCCAGTACGGCCAGGACGACCCAAGGCTTGTCACCGATGTTCTGATACGGCGTGAAGCCTTCACGCAGATCGATGGTGCGCTTCTCAACCCGTGCCTCTACCTGGTCGCTGCGCTGATAGACGCGGCCATCGGGGGAAATGAATGCGCTAAAGCCGGTGGGGGCCACCTGCACGACCCACCGACCGCTCTCAAGCGCACGCAGTCGTGAAGATGCGATTTGTTGCGTTTGCAACAAGGTGCCCACGTAGCTCGCTCCGTTGGTTGGATTCAACAGCACCTTGCCGCCGTTTCCTGCGGCATCCCGGCCGCGACCGCCGAAGAACACTTCCCATGAGATCATCACTCCGACCTTGCCGAGGCCGGGTACCTCGATGATGGCCGGCCCAGTTCCGGCGATGGCGTCGCGAGGGACAAGGTCGGTTGGCGCGCCAAGTGAATGCAGTAAGCCGCGCATCGGCATGAATTCGCCGAATGGCACCCGACGAACCTTGTCGTACTGGTCGCGAAGGGTGCCATCGGTTTGCACAACGACCTGAGCGTTGATGAAGCGCGACGGCCCAGGGTCACTGTCCTCGGTTACACCCACCGCGAACGGAGCGTTCACGCGAGCAGCTTGGGCAGCAATTTCCTCGCGTTCGGGGCTGTTGGCGAAGGAATCGACATTGACGACATTCTCGGGCCAGACCACCAGATCGACAGGACTGGTGACCAGATCGCTTGCGGCAAGATGTCGTTTGAAGACCAGGCGGGCGTCGTCGGTCTTGGCGCGGGTGCCCTGCTTGCCGCCGCCCTGCACGTACGCAATGGTTGCCGAGCCCACCCGATGGCCGTGTGGGATCACGTTGCCAAGGCCAACCAACGCCAGCACGGCGACCCCCGAAACAACCGCAAGTGAGCGGTGACGCCGAACCGACGCAAGGGCAACACCAACGAGCAGCGTGGCGATGGTGAGCAGCATCGGTCCGCCAAGGCGAGCGATTGGTGCGAGCGGTCCGGCGGCCTGGCTAATGGGCAGCGATGCGACCGGTACACCGCCGAACGGCCACGAGAATCGCAGTGCCTCCATCAGCGTGTAGGTGGCGACGAGCGACACGAGTTGCCAGCGACCGCGACGGGCGCCCGCGCAGACGGCGGCGCTCATAGAGGAGTACAGCACGATGACCACCACGTAGCCAGGCGGCGTGAGCTGGAACATCCAGGCGCAACCGAGCGCGAACAGGCTGACACCAAACGCGCAACCGCGTATGGCCCGTTGCCGTTTATCAACCCGCAAAAGTGACGCCAGGATGGCGATACCGATTGGCGCCAGGGGCCAAAAACCCCACGGTGGCAGCGCCATGGCCACCAAGAAACCGGCACCCATCGCGGCGGCCGCGGCCGTCCATGACTGTCGGGGAGCGCCGGAGGACATCACTCCATCATGGCTTGGCCAGGCAAGGCCGGGAAATCAGCACCAACTACGGCGCTGCCACGAGTCGACCGCCTGATTCACGGCAAGGGCCGAGAGATGATGCGCCCGTTTACGACCACCCTCGATCTGACCGCTCATGCACAGGTTCACGATGCCCGTAAGAGAAGCCCAGAGGAGCTCGAACGCGTCGGGCAGCATGGTCTTGTCGGCCACGAGTTTGAGGACCGTTGCTTCGATGATGTCGACAATACGAAGGGCTTCGGCGGGCAGTTGGTCGGGCGAGCACGTGACGCCGATTCCGGCGACAGCCTGATAAAGCTCGGTATGGTCGTAGGCGATGTTGACGTGGGCTTTGGCCATGCCCAGAAGCGCTTTGCGGGGAGCTTTGTCCTTTACCCGTTCGAACTCGGCCAGCATGAGTGCGTGGCCCCGACGATTGATTTCCTCGATCACCGAGTCTTTGCTGGGGAAGTGGTGATAGAGACCGGCTGCGGTATAGCCGAGCTTGTCGGCAATACCGCGCATCGTGACCGCCCCCCAACCAGCTGCTGCAAGTTGGATTGCGGCCGCGATGATGCTCTCGCGCAATTCGTCGCGCTGACGTTGCCGTCGATCAGAACTGAGCATGGTGCAGCATCCGCCAATGTCGTCGCTCAGTCGTTGAGGGCGTCAACCAGAGCGGGCGCTTCCTGAGCGATCTTTGGCGGAGCGGAACCTTCGACGTTGAGCTTGGGGATGATGCGATCGAGCCACTTCGGGAACCACCAGTTGCGGTCGCCGAGCAGCTCCATTGTGGCGGGAACCATGATGACGCGCACGATGGTGGCGTCGATGAAGACCGCCGCGGCCAGCCCGATACCCATCATCTTGATCGGGCGCTCGCCGAGCGCGAAACCGAGGAACACGCAGACCATGATGGCTGCAGCGGCGGTGATGACTCTGGCCGTCGACGCAAGGCCCTCGACGACGGCTTCGCTGTTGCTCTCGCCGTTGTCGTAATGCTCTCGGATGCGGGACAGCAGGAACACTTCGTAGTCCATCGACAGACCGAACACGATGGCGAAGAGCATCATGGGAATCCACGGCTCGATGGGGCCAGCCTTGCCGACGCCGATGAGGGAGGCGCCCCAGCCCCACTGGAACACCGCAACGATCAGACCGTACGCAGCGCCGATGGAGAGCAGGTTCATAATGACTGCCTTCAGCGGTACAAGGATGCTTCGGAACACAGCCATCAGCAGAATGAAGCTCAGCAGCAGCACCACGCCGATGAACAAGGGAAGGCGATCACCCATCAGTCCGGCGAAGTCGATGCCGCCGGCGGTAAATCCGCCAACGTAGGCCAACGCGCCTGATGTTCCGACAGCTTGCGGTACGACGTTTTTACGAAGTTCATGCACCAGGTTTTCGGTTGCGATGTCCTGGGGTGAGGTTTTAGGCGTGTAGCTCACCAGGAAGGCTTTGCCCGACGGCAGGGGGCTGGCCTGGGCAAACGCAACGTTTGGTGTGGCCTTCACTGCCGCCTCAAGGGCGGGCATGACAGCAAGGGCCTGGGCGGTTGGTGCGTCGACCACGATGAAGCCGGGCGCGTTCGATCCAGCACCGAAGGCCTGCGCCTTGATGTC
>JAYTKG010000082.1:0-2420 GCA_043730435.1 Acidimicrobiia bacterium
CTTTGAAATAGCGCGATTCATTGGTGTTATTGGTTGCTGTGTTGACTCTCGTCGTGTACAATCGAACACATGTTCGAGCACGGGAAGAGGTGGAGCAGCGAGAAGTACGAAGCGCCACCCAACCTCGCCGCCCGCCAACTCTGCGCGGTGGTGGTCGAACGCTTCCGTGAACGTGAACACGCTGACCTGCAACTCTCAGAAGCAATCAACGAGTGGGATGCGGCAGCGGCTTGGTCAGCGGACGGGGCGAGTAGTGCCCCATCATGGTTACGCGCACAACTCGGTATCCGTCACGGTTCAGCAATCCAACTCGTACAACGATCCCGCCGGTTGCGTTCGTACCCAACAGTGGCTGACGCGGTGCAGACGGGGGCGATCTGCCTTGAGCAAGCCAACATGATCCTCGCCGCGGTCGTAGGGCGACCAACACACGCAGAACGTGATTTACCGTTGCTGATCCAACAGGTATCGGAACTGTCCTACGCCCACGGTCACGCCGTCATCGCGCACTGGAAAACGTTGGTCGACGCCGAGACCAGCCCCGAACCTGACGGGTCCACCGACTCTATGCCCAGCGCGTTTCATGTGTCACCCGGGTTAGATGGTGACTTCGAGGTCCACGGTCATTTGGACACCCTGGACGGGTTGAGCGTCACCACCGCCCTCGACTCCGCCATCGAAGTCGGCCGTACTCGTGACGACGGCCCCTCCGACGATCGAACAGCCGGACAGAAACGTGCTGACGCGCTCGTGCTCATCTGCGGGTTTTTTCTTGATCACCACACCACCCGACCCACATCAGGTGGGCAACGCCCGCATGTGGCCGTCACCGTCGACCTGGCCGTGTTGGCCAAGACCACCCCAGGCCGGGCGATCGCCCCACGGGTCCGTGCCGGCTTGGATGCCGACACCGCCCGGCAACTGTGTTGCGACGCAGCTGTTACCCGAGTCGTCACCAACGGCCGATCCGAAATCCTCGACGTCGGCCGCAAAACCAGGGTGATCCCCGCCGGGCTGCGGACCGCTGTGGAGCAACGCGACCGGTGCTGTCGGGCATCAGGGTGTGACACGCCAGCCTGGTTCACGGAAGTGCACCACATCATCCACTGGGCTGATGGTGGCGTCACCACCCGAACCAACTGCTGCCTCTTCTGCCGCAAACACCACAAAATGATCCACCACGGCTGGACCGTCACCGGCAACGCCAACCACACCCTCACCTTCACCGCCCCCGACGGCACCACCTACCACACCCACCCGCCCGGGTAACAGCAAGAAGGGGCGGACCGGCGACGGTCGCTTCGGCGCGCCTGCGCACAATTTCGTCAGCGCTGCTGCTTGCTTCGCCGCTGCGCTCATTGCCTTTTGTGTAGGTCCTTCGTTGGGCATCTCGAACCTACCGAGATTGCGACTGTTCCTTTCGTATAGCTCTTCTCACCGGCGACCGATCTGACAGATAAATCGACGCAACCGCGGTGTTGAACCTGGATTGAGCCCACCTTGATACCCCATGGCCGCGTTGGGTCAATGGTGTTGCACGGGCCGAATGTGAGCTTGTTCACGGGTGGGTCTTGCGGAAATCCGAAGAGCAGCCCTGATGGACCGTATGAGCCTTCAACGGTGATCTCGATTTGCGAATCGGTCCGGAGCGCGACGGGAAACTTGATTCGGCCGCTGCTGTTCCAGGGCAGGGAATTTGAGACAACCGCGAAGTGCTGGGTGACCGGACGGAAGTTTTCTGGCACGACGGCGACTCGATCATCAAACGCGTAACACCCGATAGTCCCGGTGGTGTTCGCCCTGGGGTGCGCCGGAACCGCCATCACACTGGCCAAAACGAACACCGCTTTGCCGAATTTGGCTCCCATGCCCTTCAGTACCCCGCATGCTCGGGTCAGGTTCCCGAAAGGCTGCGTCCCGCCCAGTACTTGTCTCGGAGGAGGCGCTTGTAGAGCTTGCCCGTCGGAAGACGCGGCAATTCGGCTTCGAAATCGACGGTGCGCGGACACTTTATGGTGGCCAATTGGGACTTGCAGTAGGAAATCAACTCTGCCTCGATCTCGGCCGAGGCTGTGATGCCTGGCATCAGTTGCACCACTGCCTTGACCACCTCACCGAGATCTTCGTCGGGCACTCCAAACACGGCCACGTCCGCCACCTTCGGATGCATGGTGAGCACGTTCTCCGTCTCCTGCGGATACACGTTGGTCCCTCCGGTGATGATCATGTACGCCTTGCGATCGGTGAGGAACAGGTACCCGTCGTTGTCCAGATAGCCCACGTCGCCGAGCGTTGACCAGCCCTGTGCATTACGGCTCGATGCCGTCTTCTCCTCGTCGCCGAAGTAGCGATATGCGGTTGCGGTGGGACCCTCAAAAAAGATGGCGCCTGGCTCACCTGCGGGCATTTCGTGACCGTCG
>JAYTKG010000083.1:0-3390 GCA_043730435.1 Acidimicrobiia bacterium
GATTGCTATGGCTCGAACCCTCATCATCAATGGCACGGTGGTCAGCCCAACGGGAGCCGAGCCGGCTGACGTGTTGGTTGACGGTGAAACTATTGCCGCCATCTTCGCTCCTGGCCAGGTCACGGCGCTCGGCATCACCGCCGATCGCACCCTCGACGCGAATGGCAAGTACGTCATCCCCGGCGGCGTCGACGCTCACACCCACATGTCGCTGCCCTTCGGCGGCACCATGTCATCGGATGACTTTGAGTCAGGCACTCGTGCCGCAGCGTGGGGTGGCACCACCACCATCATTGACTTCGCCAGCCAGACCACGGGCGGCAACGTGCTCGATGTGATGGCTGCCCGCCACGAAGAAGCCGCCGGCCAGTGCTCCATCGATTACGCGTTCCACCAGATCATCGGCGACGTCAACGAAGACTCTCTGAAGGCCATGGATGAGCTCGTGCATCACGAGGGGGTTACGTCATTCAAGATGTTCATGGCCTACCCCGGGGTGTTCTACTCGGACGACGGGCAGATCCTTCGGGCCATGCAAAAGGCATCCGACAATGGTGCGCTCATCATGATGCACGCCGAAAACGGTATCGCCATCGACGTGCTCGTTGCACAGTCACTCGCACGTGGTGACAGCGCTCCGTACTTCCACTCCCTCACTCGACCGGCTGAGCTTGAGGGTGAGGCGACCCACCGAGCTATCAAGCTCGCCAAGGTGGCAGGCAATACGCCGCTGTATATCGTGCACATGTCGGCCAGCGAAGCCCTCGAAGAAGTCGCAGCGGCTCGCCACCAGGGAGCCAATGTGTTCGCGGAAACGTGTCCGCAGTATTTGTACCTCTCGCTCGAAGATCACCTGATGAAGCCTGGCTTCGACGGTGCGGCTTACGTGTGTTCCACACCGCTGCGTTCCAAGCATGAACACCATGCCAAAGATCTGTGGAAGGGCCTACGCATGAACGAACTGGCCGTGGTGTCCACCGACCACTGCCCTTTCTGCATGAAGGATCAAAAGGAACTCGGCCTCGGCAACTTCGCCAAGATCCCCAACGGCATCGGCTCGGTGGAACACCGAATGGATCTCCTCTACCAGGGGGTGGTCAGCGGAAACATCTCGCTGCCGCGTTGGGTGGAGGTGGCCTGCACCACGCCCGCTCGCATGTTTGGCATGTACCCGAAGAAGGGCATCATCGCTCCCGGGTCCGACGCCGACATCGTTATCTACGATCCAGCCGCCAAGACCCACATCAGCGTCAACACTCATCACATGAACATGGACCACTCCGCCTGGGAAGGGTTCAACATTGACGGCAAGGTTGACATCGTCATGTCCCGCGGCACGGTCGTCATCGAAAACAATGCCTATGTCGGCGCCAAGACCCACGGCCAGTTCGTGAAGCGTGGCCTGTCGACCTACCTCGTCTGATGCTCTTTGAAAGGTCGTTTACCGTGAACGTCGTCCCCCACTTCATTGGCGGCAAGGAACAGTTCCCCACATCGGGCAACTTCGGCAAGATCTACAACCCCGCTACAGGGCTCCAGGCTGCCCAGGTTGGTTTCGCCAGCGTCGAAGAAGTCGATGCCGCCGTCGCAGTTGCGAAAGCAGCGTTCCCAGCCTGGCGAGCCACGTCGCTTTCACGGCGAGCCGAAGTGCTGTTCAAGCTCCGCCAGCTCGTTGACGAAAACCGAAACGAGATCGCCAAACTGCTCACGGCCGAGCACGGCAAGGTGCTCTCGGACGCACTCGGCGAAGTAGCTCGCGGCCTGGAAAATATCGAGTTCGCATGCGGCATCCCGAACCTATTGAAGGGTGGCTTCTCCGAGCAGGCGGCCACCGGTGTCGACGTGTATTCCATTCGGCAGCCGCTCGGCGTTGTGGCTGGCATCACGCCGTTCAACTTCCCGGCAATGGTGCCCATGTGGATGTTCGCCAACGCCATTGCCTGCGGCAATACCTTTGTCCTCAAGCCCTCCGAAAAGGATCCGTCAGTCACCAACTACGTTGCCTCGCTCCTGACGCAGGCTGGGCTTCCCGATGGCGTGTACAACGTGGTCCACGGTGACAGGGTTGCCGTTGACCGACTTCTGGCGCACCCCGATATCGCAGCGGTTTCTTTCGTCGGTTCCACGCCCATTGCCCGCCACATCTATGAGACTGGCACCAAGAACGGCAAGCGAGTGCAGGCCCTCGGAGGCGCAAAGAACCACATGGTGGTGTTGCCCGACGCCGATATCGGCATGGCCGCCGATGCCGCCATTTCGGCTGCGTTTGGATCGGCCGGTGAGCGCTGTATGGCGATCTCGGTGTGTGTTGCGGTTGGCGGCGTAGGCGACCAGTTGGTAGACGCCATCAAGAGCCGCATGCCCGCCATCAAAGTCGGGAACGGCATGGATGCCTCCAGCGAGATGGGCCCGCTCGTCACCCGAGAACATCGCGATAAGGTGGCGTCGTACATCGATGCCGGTGAGCAAGCCGGTGCCAAGGTATTGGTCGATGGGCGCGACGAGATAAAGCGGGATGGCTTCTTTCTCGGGTGCAGCCTGCTCGATCATGTAACGCCCGCCATGACGGTTTGGACCGATGAAATCTTCGGACCGGTCCTTTCCGTCGTGAGGGTCGACACCTACACCGAAGCGCTCGACCTCATTCACAGCCATCAGTACGGCAACGGTGTGGCCCTATTCACTCGTGACGGTGGAGCGGCACGACAATTCCAGTTCGATGTGCAGGTTGGCATTTGGTATCAACGTGCCGATCCCCGTACCGGTGAGCTACTACAGCTTCGGCGGATGGCGCTCCTCGCTGTTCGGCGACAACCACATGTACGGCCCCGACGGCATCCAATTTTACACCCGCACCAAGGTCGTTACCGCGCGTTGGCCCGACCCGTCCACCAGCGCCGTTGACCTCGGCTTCCCCCAGAATCGCTAACGGATGGAATTCGGCGTTGTCCTCCAAACCAATCCGCCCGCTGCCAAGGTTGTCGAACTCGCACGCCTCGCCGAGATGGAAGGGTTCGATTACGTGTGGACGTTTGACTCCCACCTCTTGTGGGAGGAGCCGTTTGTCATCTACAGCCAAATCCTGGCCCAAACCCGCCGTGTCATCGTCGGCCCTATGGTCACCAACCCGGCCACTCGCGACTGGACGGTGACGGCCAGCCTTTTCGCCACGCTGAACGAAATGTTCGGGAACCGCACCATCTGTGGCATCGGCCGGGGAGACTCAGCCGTGCGCGTCACCAATGGCAAACCCACCACCCTGGCCACGCTGCGCGACGCGGTTCATGTCATCCGAGAACTCGCCAATGGTCGCGAGGTCGAGTACAACGGCTCGCAGCTCCGCTTCCCGTTGGTGACGCGCACGGCTGAGTCTCCACGCCCGATGCCGCA
>JAYTKG010000084.1:0-1564 GCA_043730435.1 Acidimicrobiia bacterium
CGGTGATTTGGTCGAAGTCTTCGTCCCCGATGAGGCGACGGAAGCGATGCGCGATTTAATTCGAGCGCGGCACGATGCAAAGAATGCGCAGCGTACGGCCCGCCAGCAGCTCCAGCACTTTCTTATGCGTCACGGATACCGGTATCCAGGAAAGACATCGTGGACGGGTGCCCATCTGGAATGGATTCGATATCTCAAATTCGAGCATGAGGCGCATCATCGCGTTTTGGTCGATAACCTCGAGGCCGTCGAAAGAAGCACAACGCGCGTAGAGAGCTTAGACAAAGATATTTATGAACTCGTCGAAACCTGGAGTCTACGTCCGCAAGTGCGAGCGTTTCAGGCGCTCCGCGGTGTGCAGCTGCTTACCGCGGTCGTTCTTGCTTCGGAGATCGGAAACTTCGCGAGGTTTGAGCGCGCACCCGCATTGATGGCGTATCTTGGTCTCGTGCCGTCCGAAGCATCAAGTGGGGAAACGAAACGACGCGGGCGCATCACACGATGTGGCAATCGTCACGTACGAACGATTCTCGTGGAGTCGGCGTGGAACAATCGTTTCCGACCGCGCATGAGTCGAGAGCTCAAAAAACGCCAAGAAGGCATTGCCCCTTCGGTCTGTGACATCGCCTGGAAAGCCCAGCAGCGATTGCATGCACGATACAGTCGTCTCAGCGGACGCGGGAAGAACGGTCAGAAAGTCATCACCGCGATGGCTCGCGAGCTTGTGGGATTCGTTTGGGCTATCGCACGACAGCCCACGGCTGCTGATTGAACAGGAGGTGTCATGAAAGGCATTCGCCTTCTCCGGAGTTAATCGGTTAATCCAATAACGAAATAGCAAAACCACCAACGTGGGGTGTGAAGTCAACGAGTGAGGAGCGACGCGGAAAGGGGAACCCTTCGGCCGTATTGTGGGAACGACTCGCTAACGCGAGCTCGGACGCCCGTGCCCAGACAACAAGGAAGCCCCCGACGTAATCAGGTCATGCGGTAACCAACCCGCGAATATCAGTCTGATCACCGTCGTACATCAGCCTCTCGCTCGTTGACTTCACGCCCCAAAGGAAAGAGCCACGAAAGAACTTATTGCACCCCGCGAACAATTCCCGAACTTGACAGGTCCAACCATATCAATACGGAGGACCCCGTGCGGGCGCGCGGGCGGGTGGTTCGGTCGGCTCGCCCATGGCCGCGAGCTTCCTGCGGATGTCGTGGGCCTCTCGCACGAGGGCGAGCACGCGCATACGACCTGCGCACTTCGGACACTCGAGGCCATCGATGCCGAGCGTCGCGAGCAGCTCAGCCCACGTGCGATACCGACAGCCCGACTTCGTCGGCTTGCACTCATCGTTGTCGTCGGCCGCCGCCGCCACGGGCGGGACGGGGACAATCCGCGACCGCAGTTTGCTGGCGCTGGCAAGCACTCCCGCGTAACGCACGGTGTGCGTGCCCTTCGCAGGAACCGATGCCGCCAACCGAGAGAGCAGCGAGAGCGGATCCAAATCGATCGCCACCGTGCCGTCGGCAAACGGCCGCTTGAGCGCGAGCCTGACCAAGCCGTCGG
>JAYTKG010000085.1:0-4806 GCA_043730435.1 Acidimicrobiia bacterium
GGCAGCCTTGCCGATGAAATCGGCCGACTTCACCTTCGGCCGAGCTAGACCAGCTTCGACCGGGGTGTATTCGCTTTCAAGCTCCGCGCCCATAAGGCGGTAGCCCTTCTCGATACGACCGGTGAGGCCGTACACGCCGATACCAACGGGCACCACGTTGTGGTCCTGACCAGCGGTCCACAGGGTGTCCCAGAGGCGCAGGCCGTGCTCCATCTTGGTGTAGATCTCCCAGCCAAGATCACCCACGTACGACACACGGAACAGCGTGCAGGGAATGCCGTCGATCAGCACATCCTTTACCGAGCCGTAGGGGAAGCCCTCGTTCGACATATCGGCATCGGTGAGACCCGATACCAGGTCACGAGCCTTCGGGCCCCACACGCCAATGGTGCACAGCGCTGTTGACATGTCGGTGAAGGTGACCGAACCGTCGGTCGGCATGTGGCGCGTGAACCAGTACTTGTCCCGACCACCGTCGAAGGCGCCGGTGACCACACGGAAGTGGTTCTGACCGAGACGCAAGATAGTGAGGTCGGCACGGAAGCCACCATCGGACGTGAGCAGCGGCGTATAGACCGAGCGGCCAACGGCCACGTCGACGTTATTGACCGTAACGAACTGGAGGAAGGCCATGGCGCCGGGGCCGGTGATGTCGAACTCGCAGAATGCGGTGAGGTCGACCATGCCGACGTTGTCGCGCATGGCGAGGTGCTCGGCGTTGATGATGGGTGACCACCAGCGGGCATCCCACTCATGCGGGCGGTCCTGGCACTGCTCGGCGTACTTCTCGACCAGTGGCGCGTTCGACGAGTACCACTGCGGACGCTCCCAACCGCGGGCGTCGAAGAACGTTGCGCCGAGGGCTTCCTCACGGGGGAAGAACGGGCTGCGGCGCATGTTGCGCTCGGTGGCCCACTGCTCTCGGGGGTGAACGATGCCGTAGGTCTTGTTGAAGTGCTCGCCGCAGCGGGCGTAAATGTGGTGCTCGGTCTTTTCGTGCTCGTAGAAGCGGCTGATGTCCGACGAGTGTGGCTCACAAATGTGCGGGTAGCCGTAGGTCATCCACTCGGCCACGAGCTTGGCGATGCCGGGGCCTTCCTTGATCCACACCGCGGCGGCCGACCAAAGGTTGCGCACTTCGATGGTCTCACCAAGCACCGGCATGGCGTCGGGCGTAAGCGACAGCAGGCCGTTGATGGCGTAGCGGATTTCGGCGGTCTCAAGGATCTCGGGCATGAGTTCGAGGGCCTGCTCCATCTGCGGATCAAAGTCCTCATAGGTGAGCGGCAACTCGGTGGGCGACAGCGCCGAAGCTTCGTTCGACGGGATGTCGTTCGGGTGCATGAAGATCGGGCGGTGAGCGTAGGAACCGACTTCCATCGAGCCGGTGGACTGACGCTCGTAGCAGAAGGTGTCCATGTCACGAACGATTGGGTAGGCCAGTTCCTTGCCGGACTTCTGCAGGATTTCGATGGGGCCGACGTCGGCCATCTGGTGCACGGCGGGCGTGAGCGGAATGTTGGCCCCGGCCATGGCGGCGATGCGAGGGCTCCATACGCCACAGGCAATGACCACGTACTCGCACTCGATGCGACCCTTGTTGGTGACGACCGCGCTGATGGCGCCGTCGGTGGTTTCCATCGACATCACTTCGGTGTTGGCGAAGACTTGCAGGGCATCTTTGCCCTGGGCCTCTTCGCGCAACAGGGTTCCGGCACGAAGCGAGTCAACGGCTGACACGCTGGGCGTGTAGAAGCCACCGAGCAGGATCTTTTCGTTGATGAAGGGAACGAGTTCTTTGATCTCTTCGGGCGTGATGAGCTTGGAGGGAATGCCCCACGCCTTGGCAGAGGTCATGCGACGGTTGAACTCCTCCATGCGCTCGGGCGTGCGGGCCACTTCGATGCCACCGCACTCGGTGTTTACGCCAAGCTCAACGTACTGACGCTGAGAGTCAAGCGTGAGCAGCGCCATTTCCTTGTTGTGGTCGGTGGGGAAAATGAAGTTCGACGCGTGGCCGGTGGAGCCGCCAGGGTTGGGCAAAGGGCCCTTGTCGATGAGGACCATGTCGGTCCAGCCGAGGCGAGCCAAGTGGCCGACCAGACAGTTGCCAACGATGCCAGCGCCGATGATGACGCACTTGGCCTTGGTCGGAAATTCGCTCACGTGCTACCCCTTGAAGAGACCGATTCGGTTATGTACACAAGATATATCAGAGACTAAGCTGTTGTCCATCGCATCGAACTCGCTCTCCGATGTCGCCTACGAGCGGCTCAAACACGCCATCGTGTGCCTTGATCTGGCTCCCGGTTCGGTCGTGCGCGAAGAAGAATTGATTGAGCGCTCGGGCATTGGCCGCACGCCCGTTCGGGAAGCTTTGCAGCGCCTTCAGCGCGATCAGCTGGTGACGGTCCTCCCCCGCCAGGGCGTGATGGTTACCAACATCGACGTGGCCGAGCTCCCGGTGCTGTTCGAGACCCGCACCATTCTTGAGCCCTACGTTCATCGCCTTGCCGCGGTACGCGGCACAACGGCCGACTGGGACGCCATGGACGCCGCGCTGCGCGAGGTGGAATCTCAGGGCGCGTCCGCCCAGTGGATTGATTTGCTTGAGGTCGACCGCTTCTGCCACGAGCAGGTCTACAAAGCCGGCGCCAACCGCTTCCTGTTCGAGACGCTCGACATGCTCTACACGCAGTCGGAACGCCTCTGGTACATGTACCTCAAAGATGGCGCCGACCTGCATGAGCCGCTGGTCGAGCACCGAGCGATTCTCAGCGCGCTGCGAGACGGCGACGGCGACAAGGCGGCCACCATGATCGAAGAACACATCCGCAGCTTCGAAGCCCAAACCCGCGCCGTGCTTTACGACCGCCTCCGCTCACCGTTGGCCGGCTACTGAGTGCAGGCACGCTTTGTTCTACGAAGCCTCGCTCAGTGACATGGTGATCGAACAGCCAAGGACCGCAGCGTAACGTTCCAAGGTCGAGACACGGACATCGTGTTCGCCCGACTCCAGTCGGGCGATGGCGGATTGGGATGTGTGCATCAAGACCGAACTTCTGCCAGGCGGATCAGATGAGGCGGCGTTTGCGGCGGGTGGCGCGTGACTCGCGGCGGGGATAGGCAAGGGGGTCGGCAGCGAGGATGGGCTGAAGGTAGGTGCGGTCGTAGTCGGGCTGGTCGGGGAAGCGGCCGTTGTCATCGGACCACAGCACCTGCAGAAGCCGCGGAACGGCAGGCAAGGTGCGGTCATGGGCGTAGTGGCGAAGCCACAGAGCCATGCGACTGGTGTCATGCAGGAGCCACTCGGCGGGCACCGCGTGCAACCGAAGGGTGTGCGAGCCGATGTCGATGATGCAACCGTCGCCGACATCAGAACCTGACTGCCAGAGGTAGTCAATGGTGCGGAAGGCAACACTGACCTGACCCGGGGTGAGGCCCGCAACCAGCAACTCGGGCCGGCCCTGATCGTGGAAACCAATGGTGTACGCCCACCGTTCGGACGACATGGTGCACCGGCAACCCGGGGTGCTACACCCGCCGTACCCGACCGGGATACCGGTGTAGCCGAGGCGAGCAACATTGGTGGTTACAGTGCGAAGAAGGAGGTCGGTAGAAGTCATACCGTCACTGTGACAGCGGGGTGTGACAGAGTTCGGGAGAACCCTGTTGACCTAATGTTTTTACGCTTACATCAGCCGGTCGTAGGCGAGGATTTCAGGCGGTGCGGCAAACAGTTCCGCCGCCGCGCCAATGGCTGCACCGATGTGCGGGGTGGTCATGTGATGGTCGGCAGCCGCTGCGTCTTTCCACGCTTCAACGGTGACGAAAACGTGGGGAGTCTCGGTCTGCTGATACAGGTCGTACGACACGCACCCGTCTTCGGCTCGCGTGTGCGTCACGAGTTCTTCGAGTATGGCGCGAGCACTTTCGGCGGCCTCGGGCTTGACGGTGATTCGGGCGAGAACATGATGCATGGCGGTCTCCTGGTATGAGATGAATTTGTTTACTCTACGACCCGGAAAGTGTTCAGGTTTTCGGCTGGAAAACGATGGCGGTAGACGTGCAGCAGAACGAAGCCCAGCACGGGACCAAACGCTGCGACGGTGAATGCCGGAGACAGGCCGGCACTGCGGGCCACGGGAGCGATCACAAAACCTCCGACGCCAGCACCGACTTCGAAGAACATCCCGAAGCTCGACATGAGCGGAGCCCGATCGGCGGGGTCATCCATCATGTTGAGGGCCAGCGCGGACAGCGCCGGGAAGCTAAAGGCAATACCCAGCGCCATCACAACACCACCCACCAGCAGGCCGGCTGCACTGGTGGCCCAGCCGAGAATGATGAGACTAAGTGCAACCAAGATGGCTGCGGCCGATGCGCACCGCCGCAGGCCAAGGCGGTCGGGAAGTTTGGCCCCAACGAGTCTGATTCCGAGTGAGACACCGCTATACACCGTGAACAGGATCGCGGCATTGCTCATGCCGATTTCGTCGGCTCGCAAAGCCACGTAGTTGTTCCATGCACTCCAACCCAGGATGATGAAACCGAGCGAAAGCCCCGGCAACAGAGCCGCAGGATGAAAGATCTCCTTGGCCCGCAGTCGGCCGGTGGTATCGGCTAACGCTGGCACCCATTCGCGTCGGATGAAGAAGCTGACCACTACGCACATCACCGCGGCGGCAATCGGGACGAGGGATGCAGCATCGAAGCGACCAGCACGAGAGAGAGCTTCCGTGGCGAGGGGCCCGACGCCGAGGCCAAAGAACAACGCCACCGATGAGAGTGAGATTGCTTCCGCCT
>JAYTKG010000086.1:0-4037 GCA_043730435.1 Acidimicrobiia bacterium
GCCGCTCCACGATCATGGCCCGGTTCGCGCAGGATGTTCACGAGCGCGCCGTGACGAGGTCGGCGAGGTGCTGGAGCGAGTTGGCGAGGTGGTCCGGGCCGAACGGCGGGAACCCGATGTCCTCGCGGATGTCGGCTGGGACCGCTGACCAGTCATAGGTCAGGGTCACCGTCGTGCGCGACGGTCCGTTCTTCTCGAGGTCGTAACGCCATATCCAGCCACCGAAGTTGATCTCCCCGGATTCGGTCGACTCCTGCCCAGGCTTCCATGCAATGGCCCGCGGCTCCTCGAACACCTCAACCCGGTTCGCCATCTTGTAATTCTTGTCCGGGTGGTTCTCGTGATACATAGCCATCCGGAACACCTGACCAGCCGCCGTGATCCGGTCACCGTCAAGGGACTCGCGCACCCAGCCGGTGCCGTCGATATCGGCGTGGGCCGACGGGTCGACCAGCACCGAGAACACCGCCTCCTGTGCGGCCTCGATCGTGATGGACGCGGTAACGCACTCGGTTTCCGCACCCGTAACAGCACTTGCCGGACCGGAACTCACCGCGACACCCCGCTCTTGCCATTGGCGATTTCAGTCGCTACCGGAGAATGCAGATCTGTCATGACGATCCCTTCTTGTCGCCTCGCATCGCAAGGTCCGACACGGGCCTACCCACAACCCGTCGTTATTAAACCCTTGTAGCGAAAATACTCTCCACTCGTTCTCCCCTGCCCCTGATCGCGCCCGACCCGAGAGTGTTGTTTCAGGCAGAGAAGGATTGGCAGCTATTCGCGTTAACCGAGATCTCGAGCTCATCTATCGACATGATCCACTGATGCCCTCGGTCGGGGGCCGATCTTGCAGATAATCCGCGACAAGTCGACCGGCTCGACGGGCTCGACGGCGGCGACGCCCATCGACGCGACCGAGAGACATTGGGCGAGTTCCCGTTTGACGCCAGCGATGTCGACGTCCAAAAACGAACGAAATCGATTCCACGAAAACGATCTAGGTTCCTTTCGCAACTCAAACGACCTAGGGAACAATCACGGCCCTTCCGGTTATCTTTCCGGTACGTAATAGTTCGTAGGCGCGCGGAGCATCGTCGAGGGTAAAAGTTTCAATTTCGACGCCGATAGCGCCGCTACGGGCCAGCTCGAGAACTTCGATGAGTTCAGATCGCGATCCCCAGTACGGTGCCCGTACGCCAACGTCCCAAGCTGTGGTTTGAATTCCAACGCGTAGGGCGCCACCGCCAATACCTACGATTCGAATCTCGGCTTCTGTTGCGGCTACTGCGCCCGCGATCTCCACTGACGGTTGCGATCCCACGAAATCAAAGACAGCGTTAGCTCCAACACCTCGGGTGATCTCCCGTATAGCCTGAGCTGCGTTTGGATCAGAGAGAAGCGCGTGGTGAGCGCCAACCTTTCGTGCCAGCGCGAGTTTGTCTTCGTTGATGTCAAGCGCAATGACTGTCGCACTTGTAAGTGCGCGTAGTATCTGTATTCCGACGTGTCCTAGCCCTCCGGTGCCGATTACGACGGCGGTAGTTCCGGCTCCAAGAACACCTAGGGCGCTCTTTATGGCGTGATACGGCGTGAGTCCGGCATCGGTAAGCGAAACGTTCCTGATCGGGTCAAGCTTGAGAAGCGGGACGAGATGCCGGGGCGAGCGGACGAGCATGTATTCGGCCATCGCTCCGGGTGCCCCCAATCCCGGTGGCATGATGCCGAGCGTGGCTGCGTTAACGCAATAGTTTTCTTTGCCTTGCGAGCAGTTGTGGCAGTGGCCGCAACCCCACGGTCCGTAGACTGCAAAAGAATCGCCGATCGTCAGGTTTTTGACTCCTTCACCAAGGTCGGCGATGACGCCAGCGCCCTCGTGACCCAAAGTGAGCGGAAGACCGTAAACGTACTTATCTTTCGGCAGACCCATGATGAACTCGTCCGAGTGACAAGCGCCCGCAGCGGTCACCTTCAGCAGAACCTCGCCCGGGCCGGGTGTCGGTTGTGCGATGTCGACGACCTGCGGAGGTTGGCCCAGCGTCACGTACTGAAGTGCTTTCATTATGATCTTCTACCCATGGGTGTCGTCGGCAAACGCCATTGGCGTGATATTTGGCCGGGCTTCGGGCAGCGTTGGCAATGCTTGCAATGCTTGCAATGCTTGCAATGTTGACTGTCCGGCCAGACTCGAGTTCGAGGGCCAACGTGACACAATCGCTCACACACGCTGGCGCCCCGGGCCACATCCACAGCCACAACCAAGGAGCACAACCCGATGATCGACCTCTCCACGTTCGCAAGCCTGATTCCTCTCGACCACGGCCTCAGCGTCGTTGTCACCCGACGCGCTGACCACAGCCCACAAGCCAGCGTTGTCAACGCAGGAATACTTCGCTCCCCGCTCGACAACACCGAATCGGTCGCGTTCGTCGCCGTCGGGAAATCACGCAAACTCATGAACCTTCGCGCCGACCCCACGATCTCCATCGTCGCTCGGGCCGGATGGCAATGGGCCGCCGTTGAAGGAACCGCAACCCTGATCGGCCCCGACGACCCCAACCCACACATCGACAACGAACAACTCCGCCTCCTCCTCCGAGAAATCTTCACCGCCGCCGGTGGCACCCACGACAACTGGGATACTTACGACAAAACCATGCACGAAGAACACCGCACCGCAGTCCTGATCACACCCTCTCGCACCTACTCCAACCCAACATAAACAGCCCGACCCCAGGTGATCATGTGGGTCCCCTGCCGCTGGCGAACTTTGCAATCTGGAACCCCGGCATTGTGCGCAGTGGGTTGAGACGGTCCATATGCGCGCAGAGCGTTATTAAACGCCCTTTATCGGCATTTGTGCAGAAGGTTGCCCGCTGCGCTTCGCCGGTTATTCACGGGTCAGTGGGTTCTTGGAGTGGGCGAAGTGTGCGAGGCGCGTTGGTTGGCGCGACGGTTTGGCTCACTCGTCGAGAGCAAGGATCGAGAGAAGTTCATCGGTCGCCGACCCGAAATCGACTTGACTCAATATAGACTTAGATCTATTCTAACCGGTGGTGACAAGAGCGGTCAGTGGGAGACCTGGTACGTCACAGCGATCCCGCTCGCCGGGCAGCTGTACACCGACTATCTCGACGAGCTTCGCTCCGAAGGTCTCATCGACCCGAACAATCAGTGAAAGGAAACGACATGGGACACCGAAAATTCAATGACATCGTTGGAGACATCAACGCCGAACGCCGCAGCCGTATTGATGCCATCAAAGACGAAGCCCGCGCCGATGCCGTCGCGTTCAACCTTGCCGAACTCCGCCGACACCGCCACCTCACCCAAGTCGAGCTTGCTGAGCGGCTTGAGCGAGCGCAGGCATCGGTCTCCGCTATGGAGACAGCGGACGATAACTTGCTCTCAACAGTGCGTTCCGTTGTTGAGAGCATGGGCGGTCGACTCGAACTCGTAGCGGTCTTCGACGACGAACGAATCGCCATCGCCACGCCGTGACAGAACGAATACACGAAAACGCCTTCGCTAAGCCGCCCGAAAACGACGCTCGATATCTCGCTTCCGTCGACGATCTGAGCGCCCGACTTTGGCCCTACGAGCGGGGTGCACCCTGCCCCGGAACGCCGGCTCAGGGGCACCTTCGATCGTAGTCCGCGCTCGTTCCTGACCCACGTGCAGCCCGAGACCTTGAGACGGCTGTGGGGGCAAATCAGCCGTCCGCTTTCCTTAACGTGCTCTGCGGTCCGTTTTCTCACGCCTCCCGAACTAGCGGCGCCTGTTTGCAAACGCAACGAGGGCTACAACAAAAGCGGAGATGACTATTCCAGCGATCAAACCTCGCCATCCAAACGATTCCATAGTTTTCTCTCTTTCTTCATCAGTTTCCTCAGCCGGTCCACGACACCGATTGCCAACCTATTCGGGGAGTTTGCTCGACCGACGCGACTTGCTTCGGCACTAATTGTGGCACCACTGCTCATCGTTTAGCCGTCGACATCGGCGTGCCGTCGTTGAGATAATCGCCCTGTCTTCAG
>JAYTKG010000087.1:0-4848 GCA_043730435.1 Acidimicrobiia bacterium
CTCGAACTGTCGACCACCGCCTCTGCCGACGCCACCAACGCGGCCACCACGTAGATGACCGCCATAGACAACCGGTGCATCACGATCAACGCAACGAGACCGGTCATCACTGCACCTCGGGCGAGGTCGAGACGCAGACGTAGCGTCCTGCGATCGTGTCGGTCGGCCCACGCGCCGCCGGGAAGAATCAGCACCAGCCACGGAATTCGTTCCGCTACCGCAACGCCCGCGATAGCCCGCGGGTCGGTGGTGACCGAGGTTGCCAGTAGCGGGAGCGCCGTCAGGCGCAGTCCGTCACCGATGTTCGACAACGCAGTCGCGGCCCACAGGATCTGAAAGGGCCGCGGCAACATCGGTAAACGGTACCCGTCACCGTTCAAACTGTGCTGGGTGGTTTCGTGTTACCGCCTGGTGGCTCGCCCGCATCGAAACCCATTACTGCCCGACGCGATTTATTGTCACAAATCTCGTTTGGGTGCGGCCTGCGCGCCGGGGGAGTGGGTTGCGAGGGCGGTCAGGCTTTGACCTTGTCGTCCACCTTGATGTTGAACTGGACGTCGGATCCGTCAGTCGAGGTGACCGTAACGAAGACATCGATCTTTGTGTCGTCGTTGGCCGTGAGCAGGCACGTTATCTTAGAGTCAACCTTGGCAGGAAGGCTTGACGGGCACTCGATGCTCTTGGGCGTCTGGCCGACCTTGGCACTGAGTTTGGCGGAGATGGTTTCCTCGACGTCACCTTTGGCGACGGTCTTTTCGCCACACGCCGTCAGGAGGAGGCACGAGCCGAGGACCAGACCGAGGGCGACTTGGCCAAGCTTGTTGACCCGAGCAGTTTGCAACGTATTCATTTGATTCCAATCAGAAGGGGAGGTACACCGGCTGCGCCGTTGCGGTACTCGAAACCCGAGTACATGTGCAGAGTGTGCGACACCGACCTCAAATCGGAAGAGTCTTTTCAGCGACATCAAAATGTCTGCGCGCGGCCCTGTCACTCTGCTGTCCCCCAACCCGCTGGGGCGGCATAACAGACGGAAGAGCGGCGGCCGGGCGGCCTAGGGCCAGAGGGTGAGGATTTCGACGCCGGTTTCGGTGACGAGGAGGGTGTGTTCGAACTGGGCGGTGCGTTTGCCGTCGCTGGTGACTGCAGTCCAGTCGTCGTCCCATGAGTCGTGCTTCCAGGTACCCATGGTGATCATGGGCTCGATGGTGAATGTCATGCCGGGCAGCATGATCATGGACGCCTTCGGATCGTAGTAATGCGGTACCTGAATATCGCCATGGAACTCTTCGCCGATGCCATGGCCGACGAAGGATCGCACCACTCCGTAGCGATGAGTTTTGGCGTGTTGCTCGATGGCCCGACCAATGTCGGAGAGCGGGCGGCCGGGTTGCGCGGCCTCGATACCCTTCATAAGACATTCCTTGGTGACCTTCACCAGTTGTTGGAACTCAGGTGCAACTTCGCCGATGAGGAACGTGGCGTTGCAGTCACCGTGCACGCCTTCGCGGAAGGCGGTGATGTCAAGGTTGATGATGTCGCCGTCTTGCAGCGGACGGTCATCGGGGATGCCGTGGCAGATCACTTCATTCACCGAGGTGCACAGACTCTTGGGGTAGTCGTGGTAGTTCAGCGTGGACGGATAACAGTTGCGCTCGATGTAGAGCTGATGGCAGTAGCGATCAACCTCATCGGTGGTCATGCCAACCTTCAACGAGGCGCCGGTCAGCGCCAAAATCTCTGCCGCTGTCGTGCACGTGCGCCGCATCCGTTCGATGATCTCGGGGCTCTTGACGCGACCTTCATTGCGACGCGCTGGCATGCCCGTATCGGCATACGACGGCCGCTCTATGTGCGTCGGCACGGTCAACATGGGGCTGACGTGACCCGGCAACACTCGGCCTTCAAGCGGCTTATGGCAACGCTTGTACTTGCGCCCGCTCCCGCACCAGCAGGGATCATTTGACTGAACGGCCTTCACGGCCGGTGGCGCAATACTCATGCCCCAAGGATAGGCCAGTACGTCAACCTCACAACATTGGGGCAGGCTGCGCTGGGGCCATTGGGACTACGCGCAGAGAGTGACCAGACGTTTGGAAATCTGGACTTGATCTGGTCTGCATGGGCGTCGGTAAGGCCTGATTGGGTGTTCCTCAAGAGAACTCGCCAGCCCTTCCCACGGTGAGTGAGTTTCTCTACGTTGCTCGGCATGAACTCCCCGATCAGCTCCGAACGAGCGTCATCCCGCACCGGAGTAAGCGGACGACCGAAGAACCCGGCCCGTCTCGGCCTGGCCGTACTGCTCATCGTCGGTGGTGGCTTGGTGTTCCTTGGCCTGTACCGAGCGCGAGGCCAGCAGGTGCCCGTTCTGGTTGTAGCCCGTGATGTACCGGCCGGTCAGCCGCTGACCGACAAGGACGTGACCATTGCTGAGGTTGCGGCCACGGGCGTTGAAGTGGTGCGAGCGAAAGATTTGGCGCAGTTGAACGGCAAGGTCACCCGCGTGGCGCTGAGTAAGGGTGCGCTGCTTGCCCCGCAGCAGATCGGTGCGGGCAGCCCGCTTCCCGCCGACGAAGCTCTTGTCGCCCTCGCCTTCCCCGAGGTGGCCGTGCCACGAGCGCTTCACAACGAAGACCGGGTCCGGCTCGTTGTGGGTGACGCCACGGTGGATGCCAAGGTCACCGACATCAAAGCGGTCACCACCACCAGCGGCACGATGAGCATCACTTTCCAGCTCAAACAAGCCGATGCCCAGTCGGTCGCAACCGGCAAAGACGTGCGCCTGTTGGTGCTTCCCTCCGGCAACGATGCGGCAGCAGAAGTGATCGCCGCCAAGCGAGAACCTGCCGCACCCTCTGCCGACGTCAACGTCATCGCTGCAGCTGCCCCGGTTGCTCAGGTGACCAAGTGAACATCGTGTGCCTCGGTTCGAAAGGATCGGCGGTCACCACCACGGCCCTCGCCCTGGCCGGTGCTTGGCCCGTGACCTCGGCCCCGGTCGTCATGGTGGAGGCTGACCCGGCCGGTGGCGATATTGCTGCCCGATTCGATCTCGCCGCCAGCCCCAGTCTGTTGACGGCTGCCGCGTCACTGCAGCAGCCGACTGTTGGTCTGCTGCTCGAGCACACCCACACACTGCCGGGTGGTCTGCGTGTTCTTCCCGCGCCACTACGTTCGGTAGAAGTCGCCGGTGGCATGAACGACTTCACCCGAGCCGTCGTTGCCCCGTTGCGTGGCAGTCATGACGTGAATCTTGTTATCGATGCCGGACGCTGCGACGTGCGAACCATCCCCGCGTTGACGTTGCACGCTGATCTTGTCGTGATCGTCATTCGACAGGAACTCCGTTCGGCTCAAGCAACCGTGGGTCGATGCTTGCATGCGCAACAAGTTGTGGAAACACTCGCAACCCGGGGCATGCCCATCGTTGCGGTCGTCGTCGGGGATGCCCCGTATAAGGCTGATGAGATCGGTCAGTTCCTCGGCCTGAGCGTTGTCGGTGTGCTGTCGGAAGATCCGCACGGTGCCAGTCACCTCGCTGGTCGTTCAGCCACGAGCCGCGCGGCTCGCCGCTCGCATCTGGCCAAGTCCGCAGCCAGCGTCGCCGACAAACTTGCAACCGAACTCACCCGGGCGTTGGTGCCGGCATGAGCACGATGGTTGATACCGATCTCTCCCGTCTCATCAATGTCGTGTCGCGTCGTCTTCCCGACGAAGTGGAGCGCATGAGCCTCAGCGGTCAGCGCATGGAATCAGCTGATGAGCGTGTGTTAGCCGTGCGGCTTGTCTCCGATGAGATTCCCAATATCGACGCCAACCGGATGCGCGGCGGCCTACCCCGTCTCACGCTGCATGAGACCGACGTCCTGACCGAAGCGTTGCTCGCCAGCCTGTTCGGCCTGGCTGGTTTGCAGCAATACGTGGACGATCCCGAGATTGAATCCATCGATGCCAACGGGCATCAGAACGTGTTCGTCACCTACGCCGACGGTCGCACGGTTGCGGTCCCGCCGGTTGCCGCTAGCGAGGTGGAGTTCATCGACAACATCAAGGCCGCTGCCCGTCGCCTCGGTCTGGGTGAGCGTCGTTGGGATACCACCGAACCCATCCTTTACCTGCAACTTCCCGACGGCAGTCGCCTCACCGCGGTGCTCGGTGGTCGAAGTGAACGCGGGATGGCGCCGGTGCCGATCGTGTCCATCCGCCGACACCGCTTCAGCGATCTCGAACTGTCGGATCTGGTTCGTTTCGGGGCCATGCCCCAGCAGGTCGCCGACTTCCTCGGTGCCGCAGTGCGGGCGCGCCGCACCATCTTGGTGTCGGGCGGAACCAACACCGGCAAGACCACCATGCTGCGGGCGATGTGTCATGAGATCCCCTCGTTCGAACGCCTCGTCACCGTGGAAAAGGACCTGCTGGAACTTGGTCTGCACAACTCGCCGCAACACCCCAACGTGGTGCCGCTGCACTCCCGCCAGGCCAACGTGGAAGGCGAAGGCGAAGTCACCGTTTCGGCGCTCGTGCAATCAACGCTTCGCCTCAACCCATCACGGGTCATCGTGGGAGAAGTACTCGGCGAAGAAGTCGTGCCCATGCTGAATGCGATGAGCCAGGGCAATGACGGATCGATGTGCACCATTCACGCTGACAGCAGCGAGATGACGTTTTCCCGTATGGCGACCTACGCCATCCAATCGTCGGAACGACTGCCCGCCGAAGCCACCCACCAGCTCATTTCCGGTGCCGTGCACTTTGTGGTCTTCCTGAGCGGTGACCGCTTCCCCGACCGGCCCGTGAAGCGTTACGTGTCCTCCATTCGTGAGGTCACCGGACTGACCGATAGCGGTC
>JAYTKG010000088.1:0-5283 GCA_043730435.1 Acidimicrobiia bacterium
ACGGTAGCGGGTGCAACGACCGTCGCCGGTGCTACAACGGTTCCCGGTTCGGATCCGGCAACGTCGGTGGCGAGCAGCTCTTCTTCCACCGCAGGCTGATGAAAGCGGTCGTTCTGGTCGGAGGCTTCGGCACCCGTCTGCGTCCCCTCACGCTTACCACGCCCAAGCCCATGCTGCCCATCGGTCGCGTCCCGATGGTGGAACGGATCGTCGAGCGACTGGTCGCCGGCGGTGTGGATGAAGTGGTGCTGGCCCTCGGTTTCGGGTCCGACGCATTCCAGGCGGCGTATCCCGATGGTCGCTGCGCTGGCGCACGCCTGGTCTATGCCACCGAACCTGAGCCGCTCGACACGGCCGGAGCAGTGGCGTTCGCGGCTCGTCACGTCGGTATCGACGACACGTTCATTGTGGTGAACGGTGACATCCTCACGGACCTCGATGTGGCGGCCATGGTGGCTGCTCACCGAGCGAGCGGCGCCAGGGGCACAATCCATCTCACCGAGGTAGAAGACCCGAGCGCGTTCGGTGTGGCCGATCTCGACGGCACCCGTATTGCTCGCTTCGTCGAAAAGCCCGCCAAGGGCGAAGCGCCGAGCAACTTGATCAACGCCGGCACTTATGTGCTGGAAGCGTCGGTACTCGACTTGGTGCCGGTCGGCGCACGGGTGTCCATAGAGCGCGAAGTGTTTCCGATCCTTGCCGCCGAAGGTTCGCTCGTCGGCCATTTCACCGATGACTACTGGCTCGACACCGGGCGGCCCGAGCAGTACCTGCAGGCCAACACCGATCTTGTCGTCGGCCGCACTGGGGTCACGTCGCCCTCGAGCGCTCCTGCCGATGCACACGTGGCCGAGACGGCCGATGTCACAGCCAGCGTTATCGGCCACCGCTGCCACATCGGTGGCGAAGCCACGGTGACCGGGTCGGTCCTGCTCGACGATGTAACGGTCGGCCACGGTGCCAGCATCACCGCTTCGATTCTCGGTCGCGGCGCCAAGGTTGGGGCTGGCGCGACCTTGAAGGGCGTCGTGCTCGGGGATGCAGCGGTTGTGACCGATGGCGAGCATCTGGTGGATACGAAACGACCAGCATGAGGGCGATGGTCACTGGTGGGGCAGGCTTCATCGGCTCCCACCTGGTTGACCGTTTGCTGGCCGAGGGCTACTCCGTCGATGTCATCGACGATCTCAGCCACGGCTCACTTGCCAACGTGGCCGAAGCCCGCAACGAGCACACGGGAGCGTTCCGGTTTCACAACCTGGACGCCCGATCGCCGGACCTGCTTGACCTGGTCGGACGGCGAACGCCCGAGGTCATTTTCCACCTCATCGACCTTCCCGAGAACAACGATCGCAATTCGGTCGATGTGTTGGTCACCACCTGCGTCAATGTGCTGGAAGCAGCCAAGGAACACGGCGTCGGCAAGGTCGTGGTCACCATCGACGCGCTGGCGCTCTACGGCAATCCGTTAGCAGCTGACCTACCGCTGCGCGACGGCCAGCCAGCTGCGCCCACCACGTCGCGCGGCATCGCCATGCGCACCATCATCGACCTGTGCAAGCTCTATCGCACCAAGCACGCGGTCGAGTTCACCGTCATTGCTTTGGTCAACGTGTTCGGACCTCGCCAACGCCCCGAGCGCGGCGTGGCCGCAGCGTTCGTAGAACGAGCCGCTCGCGGGCAGACGGCCGAGGTGCATGGTGACGGCCGCCAGACGCGGGACATGCTCTTTGTGGATGATGCGGTCGACGCGCTGGTGCGCTCGGCGAGTCGGGGCGGTGGGTTGGTGGTCAACGTAGGAACCGGCGTGCAAACCTCGGTGCGTCAACTTGAACGCATGGTGATGGGGGACGCCCCCGTGGCCACCCGAGGTCCGGCGCGCACCGACGACATCGCGCGCTTCGCCGTCTCGCCCGTACGCGCTCGTATCCATTTGGCGTGGGCGCCGTGGACATCGGTAGCCGACGGTGTGGCCCGCCTTACTGCAGCACTACCCGACGTACGGCGAACGGAACCAACCAGCAACGTCGACCAGGAATAGCGCGGAGGTGTCGGTGTAAATCCCGACGCCATTGTTCGCTCCCAGTCCAACGGTCACTGCGTTGGCCAGCACATCGCCGCTGCTGAGGTTGAGGGACGACGAAGCCGGTCGAGGCTGGCCGTCGGGCCACACGGTGAAGAACCCGCTGCTCGACGCATCGAACGCCGTGAGGTTCAGCGTCACGGCAGCAGCCGCAAGGGGAACCCCTGCTGTGCCGGCGATGCCAAGGTCCCATTCACGCGTGCGCTGGTCGTAACCGGCGTTGCCGAGGATGACGCTTTGTCGGGTGTCGAGCACTCGCTGGGCCGGGACGGGAACGAACCCGCCTGCCACCGGTGAACCGGTCGTGTAGAAGCCCATGACGTCGACAATGAGGTGTACCGGTGCCGATGCGTAGAGCATGATGGCATTGCCAACACCGACGTGCGCAGTGACTTGATTGGCGACGGCAGCTCGGCGGCCGAAGTTGAGACTGGATACATCGCCGAGGTTGTCGCCGTTACCCACAACCGTCACGTAGCCCGAGCCGTCAGGCGCAACGGCGGTGACATTGAGGACCACCGCGCTGGTCGTACTACCGGCCATGTCGACGCCGAGGTCAAGCGGCAACGCGCGCGCCTCGCCCGCCGCCATCTTGCGCCCGGAGCGGGAGTCGAGCACACGGGTGGGCGTGATGCCGAAGAACCCACCGCCCGGTGTCGGAATGGCCCACGTCTGGCCCGCGGCGTTGGTGGCGGTGGCCGGCGCGGCGTACCAGCCGACCACGTCGATAATGAGGTGGGTGCTGGAGCTACTGGCGACTGCGATCTGGCCAGCAGCCGATACGCGAACCGTGACGGCGTTCGCGATGGTCTGTTGGTCGTCGTAGTTCAGCACGGACGTGGACGGGCGGTTCTGATCGGCTGGCCACACCGCCAGATACCCGGCCGACGGATCAACAACGGTGACGTTCAGTGACACCGCCGCCGCCCCGACTGGCACGATGCCACCGGTAACGGTGATCGCCCGGGCAACGTCTGGTTGCAGGGAGCCGCCCGCCGTGCGGGTATCGAGCACTCGTGACGGCGCAACCGGCACGAACCCTCCCGGACCCGGCTGCAGGACGGCACCGTCGGATTGCGCGGGCGTGACGAACGCGGACGCGCTGGATGGCGCAAGCACAGACGCGCCAAGAAACATTACTGCCAACGCCATCGACTTCATCGACCGCCTTGCCACCGTACGTACCTCGCTTGTCAGCGCCCGCGAACAAGATTTCCCACAGGAAGCCTAGCGGGCCTTCTTCACGGACAGTGCTGAAGCGCATGGGTTCATGGGAAATTTCCGCAGTAAGGGCGTGGCGTTAGCCTTCACGGATGCGAGCGCTCAAGGCTGCACCCTGGCGTCGTGCACCGAGAAGGCTTTTTCGTTCTCCAGTCCTGTTCGGGTCAACAGCTCTCGCCGCCGGTGTTCTTGTTCTCGCGGTCGCGTCGTCGGCGATGTTTGGTTCGTCAACGTCTGCTGCCACCTTGAATGATGATCTCGCACAAGGATGCCGGTTCGGCTCGGGCCTGTCCGTCGACGGCGGCGTGTCGGTCGGGGCACCTCAAGCGAGCGGGGCAGCACTCGAGGGGCAACTGCCAGGCTATGAAACGTTCCGTTCGACACTCACAGCCGCGGTTGCACCGATTGACGATGCTGCGCCGCACGTTCTCTCGGCATTCGCCGGGGTTGGTCGTGTTTGGAAAGACACGGTTGTACTTGGGCACGGCGGCGTCCAGTTCGTTCACCGGGACGGCTTTCTTGATCACATAGAAGTGCTCGAGCGCAGTAAAGGCACGGCCGCGCCCGGGGTTTGGTTGAGTGACACGACGGCGACCGAGATCGGCGTACACGCCGGCGATCAGGTTTCGACCGCGCCCGATGGTGCGACGGCGTCCATGACTTTGGTGGTGAGTGGGGTGTATCGCGACCTTGCCTTCGTACGTCGCGAACCCTTTTGGTGCAGCATCGAAACCACCTTTGTCGGTCGTAGTATCGACCCCCGGCCTCCGTCGCGTTTCTAGAGATGCCGCCGCTGTTGTCGCTGGTGCAGCTTCGTCCGCAACCGGTCGCTCAGGTGTCGTTTGAATCTCCTCCCGATCCAAGGGGCTGGACCTTGCGTCGAGCCCGTCGAGCTGTCGCTGGCTGGAATCGTGTGAAGGGATCGGCCACCAATCCGGCCGATGCGCTGGCGGGAACCCTCGGGCGTGTGACGGCGAGTGTCGATCGGATCGAGAGCCTGCGCCATGCCGAACGATCCCGCGCCATTGCGGACGCGTCCGCTGGGCCGATCTCGCTTGGCATCGCTGCTCTTGCGCTGATGGTTCTTGCGGTTGCTGGTCGCGTCTGGGTTGATCGGAAGCAACAGGAACTCACCCTCCTGGCTGTGCGCGGCGCTAGTCCCGGCGCCCTCACCGGTAAAGCCGTCCTGGAACTCGGCACTCCGGTGATTCTCGGTGGGCTGGTGGGCTTCGGCGCCAGCATTCTGTTCATTCGGCTGTTTGGGCCGAGTGCCTTGGTTGACCGAACCGACATTGGCCGCTCCGGATTGCTGTCCGTGGCTGTGCTCGCAGTCGCATTAGGCATGGTCGGCCTCGTGGTCTTTCCGGCGGTGCGAAAGGCCGGTCTGGTGCACCTCGGCTCGTTGAAGAGCATGCCGAACGGCGTCTGGGAATTGGTGGTGCTTTCGTTCGCCGCTGCCGCGTTTTACGAAATGAGTACTCGTGGTTCTCCGCTCGCCCCGACCGCCACGAGCACGCGGGTGGATGCCCTGGTGTTGTTGTTCCCGATGCTCGCCATGTTGGGTAGCTGTGGTCTTTGCGCTCGCGTGTTGATGTCGCGCCGGGTCCTTGGTGGCCGGGGTTCATCACGTCAACCGGTAGCGCTTTGGCTGGCTCGGCGACGGCTTGAGGCGCGGCGATCCACCGCAGTTACGGTCGTGACCGCTACGGCGGTTGCGATCGGCATGATCGTGTTTGGCGGCAGCCTGTCTCACTCGTTGCAGGCGACCATTGCCGGGAAAGCACTGCTTCGGCCCGGGGCCGCCCAGGCTTTCACGCTCTCCGACCCGGGGCCGGTTCCCCCCGGCCTGCGGGGCGTGGCGACCATGGTGAAAGCCGCAGCCGAGGACACCGTGCAAGTGCGAGGCAAGCCACCCGTTGATGTGCTCGGTGTCGATCCCGCCACGTTCGCCGACGCAGCGTTTTGGCGGTCGGATTTCG
>JAYTKG010000089.1:0-4501 GCA_043730435.1 Acidimicrobiia bacterium
CTCGAAGCACCCATTGTGCAGCCACCGGTCTTCTTCGCCATTGGCCTGAACTACGCCGCTCACATCGAAGAGTCAGGCATGGTTAAGCCCACCGCACCGGTTGTGTTCAACAAGCAGATCACCTGTGTGACGGGCCCGTTCGATCCGATTGAAGTACCGACCGTTGCGCCCGACTGGGTGGACTACGAAGGTGAACTCGGCGTGGTGATCGGCACCCGTTGCCGCAGTGCCTCGGTGGACGATGCGCCGAGTGTTGTCGCTGGATACCTCATCGTGAATGACGTGTCCGTTCGTGACTGGCAAAGGGCCACGCCCACTATGACTATGGGCAAGTCGTGGGACACCCACGGCCCCATCGGCCCTTACTTTGTCACCGCCGATGAAGTCGGTGACCCGCACAACCTTCGCCTGCAGACATGGGTGGATGGTGAGCTTCGCCAGGACGCCAACACCAGCCTGATGATCACCAACGTGTGGGAACAGATCGCTCACATCTCAACGGCCTGCACCCTGTTACCCGGCACCATCATCGCCACCGGTACGCCGGCCGGCGTCGGTTTCGTGATGAACCCGCCGAACTGCCTGAAAGCAGGGCAAGTGGTCCGCATCGAAATCGAAAAATTGGGCGCTATCGAAAACCCCGTCGTCGCCCAGGGATAGTGCTCCTTGCAAGTGCAACGAAGTGTAAGAACGGATTGACGATCTTCTTGAACGGTTCTTACAGCAAGCACAGTGTGCTCTCAGTGACGACCTTCAGTGTGGTGTTCAGCGGCCAGACGGGTCGCCCAACCCCCACTGAAAGAAGTACGCACATGAAGAATCGTCTAGCAGTTGCTGGCGTCCTCGCTGGTCTTGTCGGCGGTGGCGCCCTCGGTGTCATCCTCGGCGTTCCCGGCATCTCCAGCGCCCAAACCTCCCGGGACACCACCATTGCGGTCACCACTGCATCGTCGGCGGCACCGGTTGATAACAGCAACAAAGATGCCGCCCATGAAGCGGCCGAAACACCTGAGCAGGAAGCCGCCGAGAAGGCTGGAAAGGGCGGCGGTCCCCACCAGGCCAACGGCAAGACCGAGACCCCGCTGACCGGTGACGAGCTGGCCAAGGCCACTTCTGCCGCGGCCACCGCGGCTCCCGGCTCCACCGTTGAGCGAGCTGAAACTGATGCTGATGGCGACGCGTTTGAAGTGCACGTGACGAACGCTGATGGCACCAAGTCGACGGTGAAGCTCAATGCCGACTTCAGCGTGAAGACGGTAGAAGCCGGTCGCCAGGGCGGCCACGGCAAGGGCGGCCACGGCCAGAAGGACGCGGCGGCTCCTGCCACCGCGACCACGCCGACCACCACCGCCTGATCAAACCCAGCACTGAAACCCCTCCGCACAGTGGCGCCGCTCGCAAGGGTGGCGCCACTGGCGTTTTCTCGGTCGCCCTAATCGGGCCTACGCCGGCTCGGCGACCTCGAAGGCGTAGTCGATAGCGAGCTCGGGGGCGGGCGGCAGATCGGTCTGACAGGCGGCGTGGGCGGCGGCGTGAGGGACGCCCATGACGCGCAGGATCGCCTCACACGCGACGCGCTCGTACGACGCGGGATGCACGCCGCGCACGATGTCGCATCCGGCCGCGGCCATGAGCCACACCAGTTGGCTCCAGGCGAACGACGGACCACCCTCGATCAACGAGTAGCTGCCCGTTTCCACCGCACGGTCGATGTCACGCAGACCGAACGGTCCGAACCCGACGCGCATTCGATCGACAAGTACATCGACACGATCAACCCACCACCGAAACACCGGGTCGGTCGTCATTTCGCGCATCACGAAGCGAACCGAGTTGGCGACGATGCGCACCGGATCGGTCTCGCCCAACTGTTGGGTGACGAGGTCGTTGCGCTGACCTAACTGGTGGATGATGCAATCGAGCACGTCCTGCGCCAAGGCCTCTTTGCTGGGCGCGTAATTATAAAAGGTGCCGAAGCCGATGTCGGCACCGTCGGTGATCTGCTGGATGGTGGTTGCGTCTACGCCGTTGGCTTCCATGAGCTCGTAGGCCACTTCGCGCAGCCGCAGCTTGGTCTGCTGCTGACGCACTTCGGTGCGGGTGAGCTTGACGTCGGACATCGTCGTCAGGTTACCCAGAAGCGCGAAGCATTGACATCTCATCGAAAATGATTCATCATCACTTTCACCAAGGAGGTGTGTCACATGACACTCATTGAGGAAAATCCGCTCGCGCAGCAGGTCGTAGCCCGAAGCGAGGCAATCATCCCGATTCTCAAGGCTCGCGCCGAGCAGACCTCAAAGGATCGCCGTCTTTCCAAAGAGACCATCGCAACGCTGCGTGAGGCCGGTTCCTTCAAGACCATCCAGGCCACCCGCAACGGCGGCTACGGCCTCGGTATCCGCTCCCACGTCGACGTGCTGCGGGCTCTCGGTCGCGGCTGTGGTTCCACCGCATGGGTCGTCGGTGTCGTGCAAGCCCACTCGTGGCTCGTGTCCCACTTCCCGGTGCAAGCCCAAGACGAGATCTACAGCAATCCCGACGCCATGGTGTCAGCCGTCATTGGTCCCCGCGGTCAGGCAATCAAGACGGCCGACGGCTTTCAACTCACCGGTGTCTGGCCGTTCGGCTCCGGCTGTGAAAACGCCGACTGGTTACTGCTCGGCGCCGTCGTGATCGGCGAAGACGGCAACGTTGTCGACGTTGGCGACTTCGCCGTGCGTCAGAGCGAAATCGACATTGCCGACGATTGGTTTGTGAGCGGTCTCAAAGGTTCTGGCTCATGCACCATGCGGGTCACCGACATGCACATCCCAGAGCACATGTTTGTGTCACTGCCTAGCGTTATCGCACGCCAGTCACCAGGAGCGTCGGCGCATGACGGCACTGATTGGGTGCAGCACTGCGCGACCGTGCCGGTGCTGGCCATTGCGCTGTGCGCTGGTGCGCTTGGTATTGCCGAGCAGGCGTTCGATGACTATCCGGCGCTCATCAAGGGCAAGACCATTGCCTACACCGATGATCGCCAGGACACACACCCGCTCACACAGATCCGTTACGCCGAGGCGGCCATGCTCATCCATCAGGCCAAGCAGTTGCTGTACGGCTGTGCCGATGAACTCGACGCCCACGGTCGCATTGGGGTCGAGATCGACTTCCTGCAGCGCGCTCGCCACCGGGTCGACTGTGCCCTTGCGGTACGTCGCTGCCTTGAAGCGGTTGAGATTCTGTTCCGCGAATCTGGAGCCAGTGGGGTCCGTTTGTCCAGCCCGCTGTGTCGGGCCTACGACGACCTCCAAGCCATCAACAACCACGGCCTACTCAAGCTCGAAACCAACATGGAGATGTACGGCCGCCTGCTGCTCGGTCAAGAGCCAAACACGCCACTGATCTAATCGGTCGGTGGGTGCGATCCGGGGGTTCGCACCCACCGGCGGGGCTTCAGCGCGCTGCGAAGAACATCGGACTCTTTGTTCAGAAATTCTCTGAATGCAAAAACCGGACATGGTCGGGCGGCGAAGAGTTGTCATGAGACCAAGGTCACGGGCTGCGCTCGTACTTCTTGTCGTCCTGGCGGCAGCGGGGTGTAGCAAACAGTCCACCGTTGCGCGCAACGTGCCGACCATTCCAGCCCCGGTCGGATCGAACTCGCTGACCAAGACCAAGACCGACCCCGGTCCGCCAGGAGCGACAGGGGCTACTCCGCGAGCAGCCGTGGAGCTGTTCGTGACGGGCTTGATGAACGGCGACGTGAACGTGACGTACTCCCTGCTGGCGGATAAGGAGCGGACTGCCACGTCGCTCGGGTCGTGGACTGAGACCATGGCCAGTTTGCCGACCTACCGCGACTTCACGGTCGTCCGGGATGACCCGGTGGAACTCGACGCCACGTTCTCGCCGCAAGTCGATGAAATTGCCGGCGTTGTACCGAGCAGCGCAGTCGTTCACTTTGCAACGACTTCGGAAGGCGGTGGATGGCGCGTGTCGCTCGCCAAGACGTCGATCGAACCCCGCTATCCAAACGATGACAAGGCGGCGGCGACGGTGGCGCTCGATTGGGTGAAGGCGAATCAGTCGTGTGATCCGGCAGCGGTGAAGTCGTTGCAATATCAAGGATCGCTGCTGGGTCAACCATCGGTCGTCAACGACCTCTGTCACTGGAACGGCACACTGGCGGTGAACGGAACGTCGGGTTTGAACACCACACCGTCAGCCAGCGCGGTGCGGAACGCCTTCGGCCCGGCGGCCGATGACTGGGCCAAGGTCACCCACATCGACGGGCCGCAGCCGCTCGATGTCGTTACCGCTCCACTGGGGGACGTATGGGTCGTTGTAGCTGTCAGTCGCCGTTGAGCTGATGTCGGGCCGCAGCGGGGGATGGGTCTAGCGCTGGCCCGTCCCTCGGTGCCGCTCGGCACCATCACACCAAACAGAAAAGGAATACCCATGGTTTCTCTTCGTACGCTTTCCAGAGCGTTCCCGGTGATTGGACTCAGTGGCC
>JAYTKG010000090.1:0-20824 GCA_043730435.1 Acidimicrobiia bacterium
GGTGGAGCACGTTGTTCCCCGCCCTTGCCATTGCCAGCCTGGTCATCGCTATCAACCTCATCGCCGACGCGGTGCAGTCAGTACTGGACGCTTGATGAACACAGCGACGGCCACGACGGCCACCAAGACAGCACTTTCGGTTGAGGACCTCCGGGTGGCGTACAAGGTGCGCGGCGTCGACCGCGAGGTGTTGCGCGGCGTGACGTTCTCCATTGCTCCCGGCGAAGCGTACGGGTTGGTCGGCGAATCCGGATGTGGCAAGTCAACCACCGCGTACGCGGCGCTTCGGTACCTTCCCCACAACGGCAAGATCACCGGCGGTCGCGTGTTGGTGGCCGACGAAGATGTCACGGCCATGTCCACATCGCAGTTGCAGCGGTTCCGCGCCACCGAAGCATCGATGGTGTATCAGGACCCGGCGCAGGCCATGAACCCGTCTATACGTGTCGGCAAGCAGCTCATCGAGAGCTTCACCCTGCTTGGGCAGTCCAAGGACCAGGCCAAGGCATCGGCCATTGAGGCTCTTGGCCGCGTGCGCATCGCGTCGCCAGCCAGCGTCATGGATCGCTACCCGTTCCAACTCTCAGGTGGCATGCAGCAGCGGGTCGTCATTGCCATGGCACTGGCGTGCAACCCGAAGCTGCTTGTGCTCGATGAGCCCACCACCGGTCTTGACGCCACGGTGGAAGCCGAGGTGCTCGACCTTGTTCGCACGTTGCGCCACGAGAGCGACACCTCGGTGCTGCTGATTGCCCACAACCTCGGCATCATTCGTGCGCTGTGCGATCGCGTCGGTGTTATGTACGCCGGCAAGGTCGTGGAGCAGGGCACTAGTCGCGAGGTGTTCGACAACCCGCAGCATCCCTATACCGTCGGGCTGCTGCGATCGCTGCCCCGACACGGCGTACGTAAGACCGAGCGCGCCCTGGCCACCATTCCCGGCCTACTGCCGCTTATCGGCACCAGCCTGCCTACCTGTGTCTTCCTGGACCGCTGCCCGCTCGCAGACGAGACATGTCGCACCGTTGAGCCGCCGGTGGTCGCCATTGGTTCGGACCCGTCCCGCTTTACCCGGTGCCATCATCCGGACCGTATCGGCGAAATCCTCGAGGCCGAGCCAGACGTGCCCATCGGCATGTTGGCCTCGCGTGATGGTCAGCCCGAGGTACTCGAACTCACCAGCGTGTCCAAGACGTTCCGCCAGCGTGGCCACAACATCCCGGCTCTTGTTGATGTCAATCTCGAACTTTTTGAGGGCGAAACTCTCGGCATCGTCGGTGAGTCTGGCTCCGGCAAATCAACGCTGGCCAAGACGATGCTCGGCATCGAATCGGCCGATCTTGGTGGCACGGTGAAGTTGGCCGGCAGCGAGGTTTCCGGGGCGAGCGCCAGCCGCTCGGCCGACGAGAAGCGCTCGATGCAGATGGTTTTCCAGAACCCTGACTCTGCGCTCAATCGCAGCTGGTCGGTTCGCCGCATCCTGCTCCGCAGCGTCACCAAACTGACCACCATGACCGGACCCGAAGCAGACTTTCGTGTCGAAACGCTCGCTGCGCAGATGCGGCTCACCCCGCGCCATTTAGACCTTCGGCCGCGACAGCTTTCGGGTGGCTTGAAACAACGCGTTGCGATCGCTCGAGCGTTTGCTGGTGATCCTCGGATCGTGGTGTGCGACGAACCAACCAGTGCTCTCGACGTCTCGGTGCAGGCCGCAATCTTGAACCTGCTGGCCGATCTGCAGAGTGAGAAGCGTACGAGCTACGTCTTCATCACTCACGACATGGGCGTCGTCCGCTACCTCGCCGATCGCATTGCCGTCATGTACCTCGGTCGTATCCAAGAGGTCGGGCCAACCGACGACGTCTTCAAGGGTCCGCATCACCCGTACACCGAAGCCCTGCTCTCGGCCGTACCCAGCGTCGATGGTGAACCGACCAGGCGCATTCGCCTCGACGGCGAGATTCCGTCACCCGCGAACCCGCCATCGGGGTGCGTCTTTCATCCCCGTTGCCCCCGGGCAATACCTGGTGTGTGTGAGGTCAGCGAGCCGCCGCTCCTCGAGGTCTCACCCAAGCACTCGATGAGATGCCACATCCCCCTTGAGACGCTGCGAGTTCTTCAAGCCCAAGAACCCTGACCTCAATCCAACGCGTCCTATCGGGTTTCGGTAGGAAAGTTTGTTTCGAACACGTCAAGATCTTTATTCACGTGACCTAATCCCCGAATCCCACTTGCAGTGGTAATCAAGTCACTTATTGTCCTGAGGTTTGACGTGTGACCGCTGTGCGTAGCGACTGAGGTACTCATTGGCCCCGGATCAATTAAGAATGGACCTCGTTAGCCATTGAGATCGCGACAATTTGAGGGGCATCGATGCAACCCAGTGGCGCAGTTTCGTCTTGATATTGTCAACTCATGTAGCCGTGTATTAAACAGACCTATGTAATCGCTAAAGCCATACCGCTGGTGGAGGACATACGTGTCGGAATCGACGAACGAAATTCAAACAGCTTTTCCCACGCTGGATGACTTGCGAAAGGAGGTTGCCACCCAGTCCCGCGAACTTCCCCGACTCCAACGGACGACCATGATTGCCTATGTCGCCGCCGTCATGGCTGGTGTCCTGTACGCAATCTTCATCTTCAACCCTCACAATGCCGGGCAGCGCATCCCCTACGTCATGCTCATCCTGGCGGAGATCATCTTGCTGTCCAACGCCGGTGTGATGATCATGACCATCCTGGCCGGTGACAAGTCGAGCGAACTTCCGGCAGTGGAAGAGGCCCGCCGCAAACTGCTGCAGGGCGCGTGGATGCCGACGGTCGATGTGCTCATTCCGGTCTACGGCGAGCCGCTCAATGTCATCCGCACCACTGCCACCGCGGCGCGCGACATGTCCTTGGCCCATCGCACCATCATTTGCGACGACGCCCGCGACCCAGCGGTCGCTGAGATGGCCGCAACCATTGGTGTCGAATACCGCACCCGTCCCGACAATGTGAACGCCAAGGCCGGCAACATCAACGCCGCGCTCGCAGCCACCACCGCCGACTACGTCACCATCCTGGATGCTGATCACGTGCCGGTTCGAGCGTTTCTCGAACGCACGCTTGCTCACTTCGTTGATCCACGTGTCGCCTTTGTTCAGAGCCCGCAGAGCTACCGCTTCCGTGACGCCAGCCCGGTTGCTTCCGCGTCTCATGAGTCGCAGCGGGTTTTCTACGATCTGGTTTGCCCTGGCAAGAATGCTTACAACAGCGTGTTCAGCGTGGGCACCAACGTGGTTTATCGCCGTCATGCGTTGGCCGAAGTCAACGGTCTCTACGGCGAAACAAACTCCGAGGATATTTGGACATCGTTGCGTTTGCACCAACTTGGCTGGGCATCGGTCTTTGTTCCCGAAATCCTCGCTGAAGGCCTTGCTCCCGAAGATGTCGCCACCTATCTCCAGCAGCAGTATCGATGGTCCCGAGGTGCATTCGAAATTCTGTTGCACGCTCGCCCCTGGCGCATGAAGGGTCTCACCCGAGACCAGCGTATCCAGTACATCCAGCCCGGCCTGCACTACCTGCAGAGTGTGGCGATGCTTTTCTTCATGCTTTTGCCGGCACTCTTCCTGGTGTTCTACGTGCAGCCACTTCGCGTCAACGGCGTCGGTTGGTTGCTGCGGTACGCCCCGTTCTGGGTTCTCACCCAGTTGGCCATTTACTACCAGGTGGGTCGATTGCACGTGTGGAGTTACTGCATGGCGATCGCATCGGTACCCGTGCACATTCGGGCCTTTTTCACAGCGTTGTTCCGGCGGAAGTACGGATGGAGGGTGACCAACCGCGAGGGTCGAGTGCCCTCGGTCCTTGAGTCGATGCCTACCCAGCTCCTCATGGTGTTTGGTTTACTGACCGCCTTCATGATCGGCCTGTTCCCCCTCCGCAGCACGGTGCCCACGACGATCTCGCTGGTGTTGTGCCTTGTGTACGCCCTGTCGTTGCTTGTGGTCATCCGCAAGGCCACCAGTGAATGGTGGCGTTCCCTGCGACACAGGAACAAGACACCAAGAGTTTCTACGAGAGAGGCCGTAACCGCGTGAAAACTTCCAGCCCCACCCCTGTCCAGCAGCGAGCACTTCCAAGCGAACTCGCCGTATCCGCCCAGTCGAAGGATTGGAAGAAGCGCCCGCACCATTCGCCTCGACGACTGACCAGCCTTCTGCTTGTGCTGGCCGCTCTGGCGGGTTGCGCGTGGATTGCATCGGTGCAGATCCAGAACCGCATTGTCGGACGCGGTCGGGTGCAGCTCGACCGCGTCACTGTCACTACCGACCCGGTTGTGCTGACCTCGGCAGCCAGTGGCCGAATCTCGGCGTTGGCCGCCGTGGTCGGTACCGAGGTCAAAGCTGGCGACGTGTTGGCCACCATTGAGGTGCTGCCCTCCACCGCCCAGTCGGGCAAGCTCGACATTGTCGCCCCCGTTGACGGTCTGGTCCACAGCGTGTCCGCTCCGGTTAATGGCACGGTAGCGAGCGGTACTGAATTCATCACCCTGTACCAGCCGAGCAAGATGCTGTTCGAGGCGCCCGTTCCGTACAAGACAGCGTCAAATATTCGCATCGGCAGCAAGGCGAAGTTCAACGTGCCCGGTCTTGGGGATGTCAACGCCAAGGTAGTTGGTGTGCGCTCAGATTTTAAGACCGACATCGAGCAGTCAAACGTCCGGGTGGCCCGTATGGTGTTCCAGCCCGACGATGTCAATGCGCTCAAGACCGTGGTGCCGGGTATGACGGCCAAGGGTCGTATCGAGAATTCCAGTGACGCGAATGCGGTGCGCGCCGTACTGAATCCGAAGTTCTGAGACGACGACGTTTCTCATCAACCAGGTGCGTCATCCTCGCCGGGGTGATGTGCCTGGTTGGTGCCTGCACCAAGACCAGTCGTCCGGCCCCTGAAGTGGGTTGGATGTCGATGTGCCAGCAGCGCACGCCGGTTGACCGCAAGGCTGTGTCGGCCGATGCTCACCAGGAAGTTCCCCACGCCGCGTTCGGTCCACCCGACGGGCTCGGCGCTCTGCCCACCAATCAGTGGTGGAGTTCGTTGCTGAGCCCCCATCCCGAAGCGTTGTGGGCTCACCCGCTCACCGTTACGTGGACAGCCGAGGGCATGGCACTTACCATGCCGCGGCCACGAGCAGTCAGCAAAACTATTTTTGCCGGGCAGACCGCTCCTCTGATCGTCAGGTTGCCGGGCGCCGTGCCCAAGCTGGCGTCTTACGGGGATTTCCACGTGGTGGTCGCCATGAAGGGAACGTCGTCGGCGGGGGAAGTCACCGTGGCCCAAGGCAGTCCGGCTACCTGGGTGAAGATCGGTGGAGGCGGATTCTCGCTGCAGCTGCCTGACCGGGCCACCATCATGTCGTCCAAAGGCAAGACGATGACCGCGTCGAGGTGGACAGAAGACGAAGTACGCATTGCCGCGCCAGACGGGTCGGCCTGGACTGTCGTGCTGTCGAAGAAGACCACATGGAACCGCGACGGCATCGGTCTGCGAGCCGACGTTGCTGCTGGTGACACCGTTGGTTTGGTGGCACGACCGAACGAAGCGACGTCGAAGTGGAACGAACTCGCCCGGATCGCCGGTCGGCATCCGGTCACTGGCACGCTCGCCGCCTGGCGTCGTCAACCAGGCTCAGTGACCCAGCGACTGACCTGGGTCGGTGAGCCCGGCGTGGTTGCGCTCCTGCCGCACCAGGCGACCGCCAAGACCAACTCGGTCGGCACGTTCGCCTCGCCTCGCGGTGACATGCCGGTGGTGGCTGCCTCCCGCGTCGAGTGGGACGCTCCGTTGCCGGGTGTGTTGTTTGGCGTTCCGCAGTTGTCTAACGAGGTCAACGGCTTGATTGCGAACGACCTCGCCAACGACAAGCAACCTCCGGTTCCGGCCGGCGCCTACTTCGGTCCGAAGGCCATTGGCCGTCTGGCCACTCAGGTAGATCTTGCTCGCGCCGCGGACCCCGTCGCCGCTCCACCCATGATCGACAAACTCGGTAAGGAGATGGAGAACATCCTTACCCGTTCCAAGACGGGCGATGATCGTTGGGCAGGGTACGACGAACAGTGGGGCGGCTTCATGACCATGCCACCGCAATTCGGCTCCGAGAACTACAACGATCACAACTTCCAGAATGGCTATCTGCTGCAGGCCGCAGCCACCCTGGCCGAAGCTGGCGACCCGCGGGCCCATAAACTCAAACCACTGCTCGACCTCATCGTGGCCGATATCGGCGTGCTCCAATGTCATCCGGGCTTTCCGCCGTTTCGCGTGATGAACGCCTATGAGGGGCACTCGTACGCGTCGGGTTTCGCGCCCTTCATCGACGGCAACAACCAAGAGTCGTCATCAGAGGCCGTGCATGCATGGTGGGCGATGGCCCGTTGGGCGTTGGCTACCGGGCAGATCGCTCTGGCCGACCAGGCGATGGCGCTGTTCGCTACCGAGGCCCACACGGCGCGCTGGTACTGGCTGGGGGAGAAATCGAAACGGCAAGCCGGGTATGACCACCAGACCGCGGGCATCGTGTGGGGTGGCAAGATCGACTTCGCCACGTGGTTCGACGCCCGCCCGGTGAGCGCGGTGGGTATTCAACTGCTGCCGTTCACGTTCGGCAGCCTGTACCGCTCGAACCCCGATGCCGCCTCCAAACGCTTTGCCGAGGGCAGTAAGGACAGCGGCGATCACTGGTCGGATCTGCTCGGTCTTGACCTGGCTATTGCCGATCCGGACCGGGCTGCCGAGGTTCTGGCCAAGGCCTCCGCTATCGAGGAGGGCAACAGCCGCGCCTTTACCAACGCCTGGATTGGGTTCTTGAAGAGTGCTGGCCAGCCCGACAACAGCATCGTGAGCGATCCACCGCACGGGGTTGGCTTTCGCACAATCGATGGCCGCACCACATTGGCGGCAGTGAACCCGACAGCCGTCGAGACCTCGATCGTGTTCCGTCAAAACGATCGCATCCTCTCGACCTTGGTCGTACCTCCTCGAAGCTCGCTCACCAAACGACCGTAACCGCTCGCAAGGGTGACAGGAGCCGGACGTCGGTCTATTCTGAAACGAACGATTCATGAATAGCGAGCGCCCAAGGGGACCGCACAATGCGCATTACCGGGGTGGAAGCTCGTCTCTATCAATTCCCGTACGATCCGCCCCTGCTTGCCGCGTGGGACCCGAATCCACGGACGCATCAGGACGCATGCGTCGTCAGTGTGCACACCGACGACGGTGTGTCGGGGCACGCCTCGGGTGACTTCCTTCCCGACCATGACGCGGTGTCACGCCTCTTGACGGGCATCGATCCGTTCCGCACGGAACTGATCCGCGAGATTTGCGAGACGATCGACTTCCACGGCGGTCGACCCTGGACGGCCGAAGCCGCCGTGTGGGATCTGGTAGGTCGCGCCACCAACCAGCCAGTCTGGAAGTTGATGGGTGGTCGCAATGAACGGCTCCTGGCGTACGCCTCCAACGCGGAGCGGGTCACGGCACCCGAGCGTGCCATGCGCATCGCGCAGCAGAAAGCTGCGGGCATTCGGGCGTTCAAGATTCGCTTCCATGATCCCGACTGGCGTAACGACATCGCCGTTGTCGAGCATGTGCGGGACGCGGTCGGCTACGACATCGACCTCATGATCGACGCCAACCAGGGCTGGCGCATGCCCGGCGATACCACCCCCCGTTGGGATGTCGCGACCGCCACGCAAGTCGCTCGCGCCTTGGAACCGCTCGGTGTGTACTGGCTTGAAGAACCGCTGCCGACCATGGACGTAGACGGTTATGCGCTTCTGCGTCACAAGACATCGCTACGCATCGCCGCAGGCGAGATGGTGCGTCACGCCCATGAGGCCCGTGACCTCATCACCCGCGGCGGCGTGGACGTGCTGCAGCCCGACGTCGTGCTCACCGGCGGCCTCGGGGGATGCAAACGTCTCGCTGCTCTGGCCGATCTTCACGGTCGCGTCTGGACACCACACACATGGTCCAACGGATACGGCCTTGTGTGCAACCTCCACGCCGCCCTCGCATTTTCCGGATGTCCGTATGTAGAGGTTCCGTACGACCCTCCCGCGCTGTCCACCGCTCGCCGCGACTGGCTGCTACCGGCCACGGTGGAGATTGCGGCTGACGGCACTATTGCTCCGCCTGACGGGCCTGGCCTTGGCGTCACCCCTGACTTCGACGTGCTCGAGGCATTTCGTATCGGCTGAGCGCACTACCGTGTTCTCATGGCCCGTACGCCGGATCCCCTTCTGAAACAGGCCCTGCTCGACGAGGTCGTCGGCCACCTTGCCGCTACGGGCCTGGGCGTGTCATCGCTGCGGCCGATGGCGCTTGCTCTCGGCGTCAGTACCCATCGCCTCGTGCACCACTTCGGTTCCAAGGCCGAACTGGTGGAGATGGCATTGCGTCGGGCCCTGGCCACGCAAGAAGATGTTCGGCGCGCATGGCTCGACGTTGATCCCGGCCTGAGTCAAGCGGACTTGCTGCGCCGTTGGTGGTCCTGGATGCTTGCCGATCCGGCCAACCTGGCCTTGGTGCGCCTGGGGTTCGAAGCGGTCTGCCTGGACGCTACCGTGACCGGCCTGGAGGGCGATTTGCGGGCCGAGCAGATTGCCGTCTGGCGATCGAGTATCGAGGACCGACTGGTAGAGGCCGGCCTTACTCCGAAGGATGCCGAGGTGGAGGCGTCTATGGCGAAAGCGCTCTTCACGGGGCTGGTGATGGATCTGCTGGCGACCGGTGAGGTGCTGCGGTTGACCGACGCGCTGGAGCGGTACCTGGCCGAGCGGCTTGATCCGCTTGCCGCCCCCCGTCTCGCCCACGGTGCACATTCGATTCGCTGACTTGTGGGCCTTTCGAACTGTTTTCCGCAATAGCTATGGTCCGAACGACCGATCCGGCTCAGCGTGTGCTGTGGCAAGATGGACGCCAAGTGGTCGGGCACGAGAGGGGGCGCGGCGCGTGATTTCGTACGATGCAGTTACCCTGCAGTCAACGGCTGGTGTGGTATTGGTCGACAATGTCACCGCCGAACTGGCGGTCGATGTCACCTCGGTTTTGCTCGGCACCCCGCGTGCGACCCGCCAGGCTTTCCTGCGACTCCTGATGCGACTCGATCAGCCCGACCAAGGGCAGGTGCGGGTGAACGGCACCGACCTTCGGCGGGTAGACGGCGCCAAGTTTCGTCGGTCAATAGGTTGGCTGAGTGGTCCCCCACGACTCTTCCCGCACCTGAGCGTGCTCGACAATGTGATTGGTTCCGGTCGGCTCTCGGGCCTGTCGCGTCGAGACTCGACCCGGGCGGCCGTCGCCATGCTCGACGCCGTCGGAATCGGTGATCAGCATGTGAAGCCCCACGCGCTGACGGCAGCCGAGCAGGTGCGTGTCGGCCTGGCGCGGGCATTCGTTCGCGTACCGTCCCTCGTCGTTCTGGATGATCCGTTTGCCAGCGTTGACGCAGTCGAGCGTTCGGCTCTTCGCGGTGTTCTGCGAAGCTTGCGGGGCGAGAGCGGCACAACCATCGTGCTTGCGAGTGGGGATGTCGAAGATGCGCTCGAGCTGGGTGACCGAGTGCTGGTCTTGCTCGATGGTGTGTTGGTGCAGTCCGGTACTCCACTGGAGATTCTGTCCCGGCCATCCACCGGGGTCGAGGCCCTGCTCGGTTCCGCCCTCGGTTTGCGTGGTCTTGCGTTCGTCACGGTCGCAGACATACCGGTTGATGATCGGTCGGTGATCCCGGTGACGGCCACGGCACGCCAGGCTCGCCGAGCAGCATCCGACACATCATGGGTGCTGGTGGTCGATGAGGAGCGCCGGCCACTCGGCTGGGCTGATACCGAACGGCTGTCCGACAGCGGTCCGGTCACCGAAGTACCGCTTGTCTCCGTCCGCGGCAGCGTTCGCTCCAATGACACCATGCAGCGGGCGCTTGATTTCATCGTGTCGTCCCCGGCGCAAATGGTGCCGCGTCTCGACGACGAGGGTCGAGTGGTCGGTCTGTTGTCGCAAGTGACCCTGTCGCGTTACTTGCCCGAAGCGCGATCCGTATGACGGTGACCATCGCCTCGGCCCAGTCGTGGTTTGACCTCGACTGGGTGAAGCTCCACTGGGGTGATGCGTTGCGCTCCATGCGGGATCATCTGCTCTGGGCGGCCATGGCCTTCGCCATCGGGTTCGGGTTGGCCGTGCTGCTCGTCATGCTGGGTCGGCGATGGCGATCGGCCGATCCGCCTCTGCGCGCATTTGCGTTGGTGGCCAGTGCGGTGCCGGCTGTTGGGATCGTTTCGGGCATGATGCCAACAGTGATGTCGCGTCCGGTGATACTCGGCTCCGTCGCCCTTTCGGTGACCGCGCTTGTCTATCGAGCCACTATGCACGGTCTCGATCGGGTTGACCCAGAAGTAGTTGCAGAGGCAATTATTCTTGGCCACAGTCGTTGGTCACGACTCACCAGAGTTGAGTTCCCCATGTCGCTCCTGGCCATTCGTTCCGGTGTTCGAAGCGCAGCGGTGGCTGCCGTTGGTCTTATCGCAGTCGGTGGTCAGATGTTGCGCGGTGGGCTTGGTCTCATGGTGCGTGACGCCTGGGCCGCCGGTCCGCGCACGCAACGGGTCGTCGGCCTCCTGCTGATCGGCGTGCTGTGTTTTGCGGTAGATCTGACCGTGCGAATTCTGCTTCGCCCGGCTCGTCGCTCGGCCTAAAGAATCCGCTGCGTCCAGAACAGCGCGGCGGCCGCAGCCAGCGAGGCGATCAACAGCCCCAGGCCGGTGAACCACGCGGTGACTTCGCTCTTTTGGTTGTCGAAGCCGACCGCCCGGCCGATCTGGTCGTAGATGGCCTCCAATTGGCCGCCGGTTTCGGCGGCAAACGTCTGGCCGCCGCTGGCTTCGGCAATACGGGCCATGGTTTCCGGATCAGCGGGCACCCGGTGGCGCTGGTTCTGAATAGTGACGGTGCCATTGGCGGTGCCGAACGCAATGGTGTCCACCGCCACACCCGCAATCTTTGCGTTGGCCGCCGCCTCTACTGCGATGTCCTCTGGAAGGTTCGTCTCGTTGGCCGGCAGGGTAGGTGCGCCGTCACTCATGAGCACGATCAGGGCCGGAGCGGGCTTGCCGTCGGCCGTCTTGGGAACCGAACCAACGGCCTGCACCGACAGATCGATGGCGTCACCTGTAGCGGTACCGGGGCCGACCTTGAGTGAACCGAGGCTGTCAAGGACACGCCCATGCTCAACGGTGGGGGGAACGAGCAGGCGCGCGTTCCTGTCGAACGTAACGAGCCCTACAAGCAGGCCTTGCGGCAGACCTTCGACGAACGACCGTGCCGCAGATTCGGCCGCTTTGAGACGGTTGGGGTTGACGTCGTCGGCATTCATCGACGCGGATGTGTCGATGGTGAGCAGCACCGTGCCGCGCTCTTTGGCCACCTTTATGGTCTTGGTGGGTCGTGCGAAACCGACCACCAGTGACACAAGTGAGAGCAGCAGAAGGATCGGCGGCACATGACGTTGCCAGCCCGGTGCCTTGGGTGCGACCGAGGCCAACAGATCGAGGTTGGTGAAGCGCACGGTGTACTTCGCGCGACGGCGTTGCATCGCCACGTATGCGGCAGCGAGCAGGAGGGGAACCAGTACCAGCCAGAGCCGGCCGCCGGCCAGAAAGTTCATTGCGCTACCCGCCGATGATGTTGGGTGGCAACAACGTCGCCGCCACCGCGGCTACGTCGAATTGATACGAACCGCACGATTTCCCGCAACCAGTCATCCTCGGTAGACAAAACGATGTGCGCCGCGCCCGCATGTTGGAGCTGATGGGCGATGGCGTTGTGCCGGTCCTGCGCGGCTTGCGCGAAACGTTCCCGCAGGCCAGCCGAGTTGGTCTGCACGTGCATGGTTTGGCCCGTCTCAGGGTCAATGAGACCCAGGATACCCATGGCCGGCAAGGCGAATTCGCGGGGGTCGATGACCTGTACGGCTACCACTTGGTGGTGCAGGGCCAGGCGCCGAATGGCTCGTGACCAATCGTCGCGTTCCAAGAAGTCGGAGATCACGATGATCTGGCCACGGCGGATTTGGATGCGCTGCAGTTGATTCAAGGCGTCGGTAAGCGATGCGGTTGCGCCGGGTGATGGCGCAGACCGTGGCAAGCGATCAAGACGCGACAGCATGCCGAACAGTGGGGTGCGTCCACCCTTTGGATCGAAGCGGACCAGTTCGGAACCGCCGCTTACCATCATGCCGATTCGGTTCGCTCCGCGCTGCGCCAACGAGCCGAACGCCGCCACTGCACACAGCGCGAGCTCACGCTTTTCGCGAACGGTGGTGCCGAAATCGAGGCTGGCGGAACGGTCGACGACGAGCCACGTTTCGAGCTCCCGATCGGCATCAGTGGTGCGAATGTGCGGGGCGAGTGAACGGGCCGTGAGGCTCCAGTCGATGCGACGGGCATCGTCACCCGGACCGTAGATGCGACCACCGGAACGCTCGGTGCCGGGACCAGGAAGGATGCCGAGAAACTCACCGGCGAGCAGTCCGTCGAGTCGCTTCTTGATGGTGAGATCGAGACGGCGGAGATAGGCGGCACGCGTGGCAATGTCGGGCACGTCGGCGGCCGGGGGAACAACCGCAGTTTGCGACCGCTTCCACCACACCCGCTGGGACGACCCTTCGTCGCTCATCGAGCGGCCCATTGCGAGGGCGGAGGGAAGCTTGGCATGGCGTTACCGGCGTCCTGCTGGGGAGCGACACGCGGCGCCTCGGTGCCGGTGATGATGCGCTGCACCACGTCATCGACCCTGATGCCGTCTGCAAGCGCATCGTAGGAAAGCATGATGCGGTGGCGCAGAATTTCGGGCGCAACCTCGGCGATGTCCTGCGGCAACAGGAAGCGACGGCCGCGCAGCACCGCCAACGCTCGACCGGCCGACAGCAACCCGAGCGTGGCACGCGGGCTGGCGCCGAGGGCGATCATGGGGGTGAGGTCGTCCATCCACCAGGTCTTCGGATCACGCGTAGCCATGACCAGGCGAACTGCATACTCCTGCACCGCGTGGTGCACGAAAATATCGTCGGCCTGGGTCTGCAACGCGATCAGTTGCTCGGTGGACAACACCATCTCAGGCGACGGCGGACGCACGCCCATGCGCCGGGCGATTTCCAACTCCTCGGTGTACGACGGTTGCGTCACCACGATCTGCATAAGGAAGCGGTCGCGTTGCGCCTCGGGTAGTGCGTACACGCCTTCGGATTCGATCGGGTTCTGGGTGGCCATAACCAGGAACGGCGCCGGCAGTTTGCGGGTAGTGCCGGCGATGGACACCTGACGCTCGGCCATCACTTCTAAGAGCGCCGACTGCACCTTGGCTGGTGCCCGGTTGATCTCGTCGGCCAGCACGATGTTGGCGAACACGGGCCCCCACTCGATGTCGAAGGCCTCGGTGGACGGACGCCAGATGCGGGTGCCGACAATGTCGGCCGGCACCAAGTCAGGGGTGAACTGAATACGGGCGAACGAGCCGCCGGTTACCTGGGCCAGGGTGGAAACGGTGAGGGTTTTAGCTAAGCCGGGCACGCCTTCGATCAGGCAGTGACCACGGGCGATGAGGCACAAGAGCGCCCGCTCGACCATGCGGTCCTGGCCGACGATGACCCGCTTCACCTGGAAGAGGGCGTCTTCTAGCAATGCTGCAGTGGTGGCAGGAGTCTGTTCAGCAGTAGTCATTGCCCGGTACGTCTCTTTCGAAAGGGTGCGCCAGCGGTTTCGTTAGTGTGTACTTTGCCAAGTTATTCTGTGCTTGCCCCAACAGTTTGCTGTGACCCGGTTGTGAACGCCGAGTCGAGGCGGACCCGGAACCCGTGTGTCAGCAGTCTGTGACGGGAACGAACGGTTCGGACAGCGGATCGGCTGCCGCCGTCGTGGCCGGATCTGCAGGGGCGGTGGAGGCGGGTTTGGCACCCTTGGCGGTGGACGCCGGTGCAGCGGCGGGAGCTTCCGGCAGCTCGATGGTTGCGGTTTCGCCACGGAAGAACGCAAAGTATGGTGCCGCCTCTTTGTCGATCACCACGAGGTCTTCACCGCTCGGCGTGTTGGGCAGCGTGTGGGTGTCGAGGGCGCCCTTCGACATCGATCGCAGGCCACCGGCGAATTTCGACAGCTTCAAGTCAGGGTCGGTTTTCATGTTCTGCGTCGTGGCATCGAGAAGCTTGCTGAGGGTCTGCGGGTCTGATGCAATCTTCACGATTGACTGGTTAAGCGCTCGCTGCAGGAAATCCTGCTGACGGGCCATGCGCCCGATGTCGGACGAACCGTCGGTGTGCCACTTGCCGTTCACGAAGATCTTCAAGAATCGGCTGCGCACGTACTCACGCGATTGCACACCGCTCATGGTGACGCACTCAGCCTTGGGGATGTCGAGCCCCGTGTTGAGGTCTTGGGTGGGGCGAGTGAACTGCACCTTTACGCCACCGATGGCATCCACCACTTCTTTAAAACCATTGAAATCGACCACAATGAAGTGCTGAATCGGGATGCCCATATTCTGCACCGTCTTGACCAGGTTCTCTACAGCCTTGACCGGGTCCTCACGCTCCATGGCTGAGTTGATCTTGTTGCGCTTACCCGTATCGGCGATCTGCACCCGAAGGTCGCGGGGGAGTGACATGAGCGTGCCGTGTTTGGCTTTCGGGTCATAACGCAGCACCAACATGGTGTCAGAACGAGCGATACCACCGGCCGATGCCGCGTTGGTCTTGCCGCTGATTATGCCGCCGTAATCGACATCGTTCTTATCGGCGTTATCCCTACTGTCGGTACCGATCAGCAGGTAGTTCTCGGGTGGTCCGTTGCTCGATCCGTCGTCAACGGGCACGTCGAGCACATCATTGCCGACTGGAACGGTGGCAACCGCGTTGGGGGCGCTGTTCACGTAGTAGTTGCCGGCGACCACCACGCTGGCGCCGGTTGCGACAAAGAGCCCGAGGGCTGGAAGTAGTCGTGAGGGTCGACGTCGCATGAGTGAACCTACGATAGTGGGGCCATCGGTGATTCGGGAGTCGCTACCCGAATTCCGGGTGTGACTTCAGTCGTCCTCGTCGGTCTGCATAGTGATCAAAGGCCCGTGAAAGATCGGCGAAGTAGGAGAGTCGACAGGCCACACAGTGCGGACGGTTTCCTGAATAGACTCTGAAGATCTAGACGCTCCTGCGGGGCAGGAAAGCTGGCAGTAGCCTGGCGTCGAGCGAAGGCGGGATCAAATGAGCGGGAACGAAGCTTTGCGCGATGAATTGTTCGCGATGCTCTGCGAAAGTAACGAAAGGGATCGGGTACTCGATCTGGTGCTAGCCGCCGTTGATGGTGGCGAAACATTTGATGACGTTGTGGCGGGTGAGCCAGTCGGGCGGCCTGGGACCGCAGGCGCGGCCGATTCGGTAGCAGGCAAGATGGTCGAGGCCAGCGGTGTGTATTTGTCGTCGATCACTGTCGAGGGTTTCCGTGGGATTGGACCGGCGTCCACCCTGGCCTTTCCACCTGGACCGGGGCTGACGGTTATCACGGGTCGCAACGGCTCCGGGAAGTCGAGTTTCGCCGAGGCACTCGAAGTCGTGCTCACCGGCACGGCCCACCGGTTCGCCCGGTCGGCGGTGTGGAAGGACGGCTGGCGCAACACACAAACGACGACGCCTGCAAGAATCCGGCTAGGCGTTCACCTCCCAGGGTCGCGTGGCGAGACGGTGATTGAGGAGTTTTGGGCGACCGATGAACTGGGAGCCGGCGTCACGACCGCGCAGCGCCCGGGGGAACAGCGGGCCCCTTACGCCGAGCTTGGGTGGCAGGATCCACTCAGTTTGTTGCGGCCGTTTCTCACCCACGCCGAGCTCGAAGCGTTCCTTGACGCCACGCCAACGGCTCTTCACGACAAGGTCGGCGTGGCCCTGGGGCTCGAAGTTGTCGACGCTGCGGTCGTGCGCCTTTCGACAGCACGGAAACGTCACGGCGAGGCTGCGAAAGCGAGCAAGGCCGCCAAGACCGAGCTGATCTCGATGCTCGGAACGACGGACGATGAACGCGCAGAACGAGCGAGAGGTCTACTCAGTGTTCGTAAGGAAATCGATCTTGACGGCCTCTATCAGTTGGCCGCAGGAGCAACCGTGATCGACCCGAACGTGGCCAAACTGCAACAGCTTGCATCGATGCCAGCCGTCGATCTTTCGCGGGTAGCCGAACTCGCCGCTGGCATGAAAGTCGCGGCCGACACTTTGGCCAAGGTGGAGACACCGCAAAATCGCCAGGCCAGCGCCATTGCCGATCTGCTGCTACGGGCGCTCGATAGTCATGATCATCGCAGCAGCGACAGCTGTCCGGTTTGCGGTACTCCAGCGGTGTTCGACGATGGTTGGCGGGCTCTCGCAGAGCTACGACGGGAAGAACTACGTGCGACGTCGGGTGCGCTTGAATCGGCCGTCAACGCCGGGCGAGCCGCTACTGCTGCAGCCCGGAATGCTGCCCAACCATCGGCTGCTCTGATGCTCGAAATCGACGAGGTTGAGATCGGACCATTGCGAGAGGCCTGGGTCGGTTGGGGGAGAATTCTCGGTTCGGGTGAGTTTGATGCCGCGACTTTGCCTGAGACCGCAGATCGATATCAGGCGCAAGCCGATGGCGTAGCACTTAAAGCTGATGCTGTCGTCGAGCAAGCGAGGGCAGCGCTCGCCCGGCGGTCGGTTGCGTGGCAGTCGGTGGCCGTTCCGTTGCTGCAATGGGTAGAAGAAGCGCAGGCCATACGCCACGACGCTGGCCTGACCGACGATCTGGAGGCGGCGGAAAGCTGGCTGAAGCGTGCCATGGTCACGCTGCGGAATAGGCGCCTAGACCCCATCCGGAACAGGGCCCGAGAACTGTGGGAGATGTTGCGGCAGCAAAGCAACGTTTCGCTCTCCGACATTCGATTCGAGGGCACGGCAAATCGACGCAAGGTTACCTTTGATGTGCTGGTTGACGACTGTGCCACGCAGGCGCTCGGTGTGATGAGTCAGGGCGAGTTGAACGCTCTAGCCCTCGCTGTGTTCCTGCCGCGAGCAACCCACGCTGACAGCCCGTTCCGGTTCGTAGTAATCGATGATCCGGTTCAAGCAATGGACCCTGCCAAGGTGGACGGCATGGTCCGAGTATTCGGCGAGATAGCGAAGGATCGACAGGTGATCGTCTTCAGTCACGACGAACGGTTCGTGGCGTCGGTTGAGGTGCTTGGTATTCCGGCCACAGTGCTGGCGGTCGAGCGTGATCCCGGTTCGGTCGTGCGAGTGCAGCCGGTGTCAAGCGTGACGGCGCGCTTAATTGCGGACGCCCGGGCATTGCGATACGACGATGCTGCCCCCGATGCGATCAAGTGTCGAGTGGTGCCGAACCTGTGCCGGCAGGCGGTTGAGGCTGCGCTCGCCGGGCGTTATCGAGCCGACCAGATCGCCGCCGGCAAGCATCATGCCGAGGTCGAAGCTGAGCTCAACTCTGTGAGTGGCATGCACGCATTGGCCACGCTTGCGCTGTTCGGCGGCGGTGAACATCACGCAGACCTGTACAGCCATCTGGCCGCAGTGGGGAAGTATCGCGCTGGGACCCTCGATGCGTTCAAGGCCATTAAGGACGCGGGACACATAGGGGCGAGCGACCTTGCGAAGTTGCCCGAGTTACTGAAGGCCGCCGAGCAGCTCATCGACCAGGTCAGCCGATGACAACTGGCGGGCCGTTGGCTTCGGCTCGGGCCGTTGTGCAGGAGCCCTCGATAGTGCCCGCCGGGGTGTGGGGGCGGGCGGCAGCGATTCTGGCCAGGCAAGGTCTGGAGGAAGCGCTACGGCGACGATGGGCGGCCGTCAACTGGGCAACCATGGCGGACGCCAAAATGAAGCACCAACTGATTGCGCTGCCGACCTACTGCGACGGCTTCGCCGACCTGGCCGCCGAAATGCGCTTCATCTGGGTGCAACTCTCGAACGCCTGCCACGCCGGCAGTTACCGGCTGGACCCAGGCCCCGAACAACTCCTCAACTGGATCGACCGAATCGAGCACTTCGAATCCCGCACCAGCCAACCCTGAAGCTGGCCGCTGGCGCTAGACGAAGCGCAGAACACTCGTTCCATCACGTTGCCATTCGAATCACGAAGAAAAGGGACAAGCCACAATGACGATGCCAGACACCGGACGACGATTCACACAAGAGCGAGGGAGCTTGGTCACCCTCGAGAAATTGCCCTGCGATGTCAAAGGCAAGGCGTAGACCCGAACGTTTCCTACGCGTTGGCGATGGCTGTCGTCCACACTGCCTTTCCGAAGTCAAAGTTCTTCAACGGGTTCAGGTTTCGTAACCGCCCGATTCTCGGGCCGGTCGCAATACGGACTCAAACGCAGGGCTTCACGTCTGGGCGTGGGCCGGCAACTAGCCCCGACAGCTTGAGTCGGATGGTCTTTGGTGTCCCGGTAGCTGAAATTGAATGCTTGGTCGAATGCGACGAACCAGCATTGGACTCGTCTCGGAAGCTTCAACTCTTCGCCGCCTTGATGACTCACCCCGGCGAACACCGTTCTTAGCCTCGGGGCGCCCGGCGACGCTACTGCTAGTTTGTCAAGACACATCATGGCAACCGGCGCGCACCGACCCATTCGGGTTGCAACCAAACTCGCGTTGGTAGGGTAAAGGCATGCCAGGGCAGCATCCATTGACGAAGGTGACGATTCAGCGATTCATGTCGCTGAGATCTGTCGAGTTTGAAGTGGGTCAGCTCAACGTGTTGATCGGCGCCAATGGGGCAGGCAAGAGCAACGTGCTGTCATTCTTTGATCTCCTGGGTTTCATCCAAGAAAAGCGTCTTCAGCTGTGGATGGCTCAACACGGTCGGCTTGACCGTGTGGCGTTCGGTGGAGCCAAGCAGTCACCGGATTTCGAGTTTGCGCTGGAGTTTGGCAACGGCAGCCAGGGGTATCGGGCGGTAATTGCCGAGGGTACCGGTGGTTCAGCGTACTTCCGAAGCGAAGACACTTGGGGGACAGGTACGAACTACCAGCAACCGTTCTCCCTTCCGCTCGGCCAAGGTCATGCAGAAACCCGGCTTTACGACGAAGCTGTTGAGTGGCCCAATGGGGTCGCGGCTTGGACGCTTGCTTCGCTGTCGGGCTGTAAGCGGTATCACTTCCACGACACGTCAGCGAGCGCCGCCGTCAAACAATCTCAACCGACTGGTGACAATGCCGAGTTACGACGAGACGCTGGCAATTTGGCATCGTTTTTGCTCCGCCTGAAAGAGACTGACCCGGGTAGCCTGGCTCGCATTGTGGACGCAGTGCGAAGCGTGGCGCCGTTCTTTGACCATTTTGTGTTGGAACCTGACCCAATTCGTAACGACCAGATCCGGTTGCGTTGGCGTCATCGAGACAACGACATGTTCGCTGACGCATCGATGCTTTCTGATGGAACGCTGCGGTTTATCTGCTTAGCTACGGCGCTGTTGCAGCCGAACGCTCCGGCCGTGATTCTGATCGACGAACCCGAGCTTGGGCTGCACCCATACGCTGTCCATCTGTTGGCAGAAATGCTCCAGGCAGTCTCCGTTGATCGACAAATCATTGTCGCCACGCAATCGGTCACGTTGCTCGACCAACTCCAGCTCGACGATGTGTTGGTCGCGGACCGAGCCGACGGGCAAACGGTCATTCATCGACCCAACACCGGCGATCTCGATCGCTGGATCGAGCGATACTCGCTGGGCGAACTTTGGGAGAAGAACCTCATGGGTGGTCGCCCCAGCTCCATCCGATGACCCGAGTCCTCATCTCAGTCGAGGGCCAAACCGAGGAGGCCTTCTGCCGGGATGTTCTCGGGCCGCATCTCGCCAACTATGGCGTGTACGCCACGTCTGTTGTGCTCACCACCAAGCGGGCGGCGAACGGGAGTAAATTCAAGGGCGGCGCGAGCGGTTGGTCTCAAATTCGCCAGGAGCTTTTCGACCTCTTGGCCGATACCTCGGCAAGAGCTGTCACGACCATGTACGACTTCTACGGGCTTCCGAGCGACATCCGTTCCTTCGCCACGGTCACAGCCGCCACCGGGAACTCAAGTCATACCGCCATCGCAATAGAGAACGAGATTGTGCAGCAGATAGGAGATCAGCGACTTCGCCCGTATCTCCAACTCCATGAATTCGAGGCGCTGGTTTTCGCCGCCGAAGCGATTGCTGAGCGGCGCTCCGGGCTTCAGACAGTCGGGTCGATGATTCGTCAAGCCGTCTCTGATGCTGGTGGGGCCGAGATGGTCAACGAAGACCCATCAACGGCCCCGTCCAAACGTCTTATTCATTCCTGGCCCGGATACGTGAAGACTATCGACGGCCCAGCGATTGCAGGAGCGGCGGGTCTCGATTCCCTTCGGCTCTCATGCCCCCACTTTGGGTCGTGGCTGGACTGGCTTGAAGGCCTGCCTGCCGCCCCGTTAGCGTAGCTCGTTAGTTGTGACCTGCAGCCCTCGACGTCGCTGGCCCGGCCTAACGGGTTCCAGTTACTTCTAGCCCAGCAGTTGCCGGACGAGGCACTTGGATGGGACGGCAAGGTTGAGGCGCGCGCATTGGTCGAAAGCGCGTTGTTTGGAGGCAAAGCCGCCGAGGTAGAAGATGACGCGGTCGGCTGAATCGAATGTTGCGGGCCAGTCCTGGCTGAATAGATACCGGGTGGAACTGTCGAGTTCTTGGAGTTTTTTCAGGTCTGTTTCGAGTGCCTCGGTGCTGCCGTAAAGATTG
>JAYTKG010000091.1:0-22984 GCA_043730435.1 Acidimicrobiia bacterium
ACTTCGACCAAGGCGCCGACGACCTGTTGGAGCGGCTCCGTTCTGACCCGCGGGCCGAAGCATTCGCAAGGGCCTTCGATCGGTTCCTTGAGCAGCACGGACACCGCGGCCCCAACGACTGGGACATCGCTGGACGAACCTGGGCCAACACGCCGTCACTGGCCCTCGCTGCAATCGAACGACTCCGAGTCGACCGGCCAGCGTTCAGCAGCGACACGCCGGAAGCCACGGCATCAGGCCGCGCCGAAACTATCGCCCGGATCCGTAACGGGGTGAAGCCGTTCCAACGCAAGCCGTTCGACCTCGCGCTCGCCTCAATCGGTAGCTGGACCCGCGCCCGCGAAGGCACACGAGATCGTGCCGTTCGCTTTCTCCAACCAGCCAAACAGGTGCTCCGAGAACTGGCCCGACGCTGCGGCGAACGAGGCGGCATCGGCGACCCGGCGACGCTCGCCCTGCTTTCGCTCGACGAACTCGGCCAGTACCTCGATGGCAACGATCTGGCAACCACCATCGCCACCCGCCAAGTCCTCTACCAGCGCCTCGTCGACGCGACCCCACGATTCTTCATCACCTCGCCAGACAACATCCCCTCTATCGAAGAACTCGAAGCCGAACGACCGGCCGCCGCAGCCAAGGCCGTCACCGGCGAGGTACTGAAAGGCACTGCCGGCTCCAGGGGGAAGGCGACTGGGAGGGTTCGTGTCGTGCTCGACCCCGGAGACTGTGCTGATCTTGAACCCGGTGAAATCCTCGTTTGCCCAATCACCGACCCTGGCTGGACACCCCTGTTCTTGCCGGCCGCTGCCGTCGTAGTGGAAACCGGCGCCCTCATGAGCCACGCCGTTATCGTCTCGCGCGAACTCGGGCTCCCCTGTGTCGTCGCCGTCCCCAATGCCACCACCCGCCTCACCAACGGCCAACGCATCGAAGTCAATGGCACCAACGGGACCGTGACCGTCCTTTCGTGACTCCAACTCCCGCAAGCCGTCCGACCGCCCGCCGCCACCCGGCCAACGTCTCGTCGAGCCCAACGCGTTGCTGCTAAAACGAGGTAATTCTAGAAACCGTGGGGGTTCGCTGTGTCGCAAGAGGGTTTGACAGCAGTTCGGTTAGCCGTAGCAGAGGTGAAGTTGGTGATTACGTCTCTGACCGAGGACGAATGGTCGATGCCGTCGGGTTGTGCCGGGTGGTCCGTGAAAGACCTCGTTGCCCATATGAGCTCGAACTACAAGGAGGTCTGTGAGCCTTCGCCGCCTCCGCCGGAGCCCCTCGATCTGCCTGCCGAACGGCTCATGGATTTGCTCGTTGAGCCCCGCAAGCAGTGGTCGAACTCTGCGGTCTGCGACGAGTACCTTGCGTACTGCGACGCGGCGGTGCTGGCTTTGACCGCGCTCCAAGATGAGCCTCTGGCGTCCACCATGGTGCCGCTCGCTGATCTGGGCACGTACGCGTTACACCAATACGCGGACGCTTTCGCGTTCGATCACTACTGCCACCTTCGCGTCGATCTGTTGGCCCCGGCCGGGCCGATCAGGCGCGAGGTGCCGGCCGCCGACGCCGCCCGCCTTGGCCCAGCCATCGGCTGGATGTTTGCTGGCATCCCCCAGATGCAGCCGGGCCTCGCCCAAATGTTGACGGCCCCGATTGCGTTCACGCTCACCGGTCCGGGCGGCGGCACATGGCGGCTCGCCACCAGCGATGCCGTTGTCATCATCACCGACGGGACCCAGGGCGATGAGGTCGCAACGGTAACGAGCGATGGCCACGCGTTCATCATCTGGGGAACGTGCCGCGAATCCTGGAAAGTGCACTGCCGCGTCGAGGGCGACGAGACGGTTGCCTCGACATTCCTCGACGCTCTCAACATCGTCTGAGACTCTCGTCGTGTCACCCAAGTTGAGCGACTTCACGCGTTGAGGAGACGCCAGACCTTTTCCGGAGTGATCGGCATCGAGACGTCACGCACGCCGAGAAAACTCAAGGCATCGACTACTGCGTTCACAACAGCCGGGGTGGCACCGACCGCCCCGGACTCGCCGAGGCCCTTGGCACCCATTGGGTTCGAGGGGGTAGGAGTGACGATGTGGTCCAACTCGAACATGGGGAACTCAGGCGCTGACGGCACCAAGTAGTCCAACAGCGTGGACGTCCGGGGCTGGCCGGACGACGGGTCGTACTCAACCGACTCATACAGCGCTTGGGCAATGCCCTGGGCGACGCCGCCCATAACCTGGCCAGCGGCGTTGGCGGGGTTGATGATCACGCCGCAGTCATCGACGGCGATGAACCGCTGCACAACCACCTCGCCGGTCTCCCGGTCGATCTCAACGATGGCGCAGTACGCACCGCTGGGAAACGTGAAGTTGGACGGCTCGAAGTGGGTGAGTTCTTCCAATGCGCCGATCTTCATTCCTTCGGGTAGTGACGCGCCTTGGAATCCGGCGGTGCCGATCTCGGCCCACGTCTTGACGCGATCAGGCGATCCGGCCACCTGGAACGCCCCGTCGACGAGCACGATGTCCTCATCCGCCGCTTCCAACAAGTGCGCCGCAATCTTCCGGGCGCGCTCCACGATCACTTGCGCTGAGGTCCAGACCGCGCCACCCGCAACGGGCGTGGCCCGCGAACCCATGGTTCCGATGCCCTGCGGCACAACGTCGGTGTCGCCATGGAACACGGTGATGCGGTCGAAGTCGATACCGGTGACCGACGACGCGATCTGCGACAGCATCGTGTAGGTGCCCTGACCGTGCGGCGAGATGCCGGTAGTGATGTGGCACGAGCCGTCAGCCAAAATCCGAAGTCGTGCTGACTCCCACGAACCGAGATGGCCGAAGCCTTCGAGCGAACCGCGTGGGCCGAACCCGGCGATCTCCAACCATGTGGAGAACCCGATGCCCAGCAGCTTGGCCGATGGGTCGGCAAGGCGAGCTGCTTGATCAGCTTTGAGCGCATCAATGTCGATCATGCTCATTAACTTGTCGAGCTGACGGGGATAGTCACCACTGTCGTAGTTCACGAAGCCGCCGGTGTGGGCGACGGTGAAGGGGAACTGATCGGGCTGGAGCATATTGCGGCGTCGCACGGTGAGGGGGTCGAGACCCAGTTCATCGGCGATCACGTCCATCGTTCGCTCGATGAGGAACGACGCTTCTGGACGACCGGCGCCACGATACGCGGCAAGCGACATCTGGTTCGTGAACCAGTCGGTGATGCCGGCGAAGATCTGGGGGATGTCGTAGATGCCTCCCGACATCCACGATGTCAGCATGGCCAAACCAAAACCGGTCGGATCGGCGTAGGACCCGACGTTGGCGTTGATCTGTACCTTCAGCACGTTGACCTTGCCATCGTCGTCGCAACCGACTTCGATCTGCTCGATCTGGTCACGACCATGCACCATGGCCATCATGTTTTCGGTGCGTGTCTCCGAGTACTTCACCGGGTGGCCGGTGAGCTTCGATAGCAGCGGGATCAGGAAGTGCTCGGGATACCACGGCACCTTGGCACCGAAACCACCGCCGACCTCGGGGGTGACGATGCGGCACTCGTGATGGCCCAGATTGAAGGTGGTGGCCAGCAGGTTGCGGACCGCGTGGCCGCCCTGCGTGCTGAGCCACATTGTGAGACCTGACGGGCCCCAGTCGGCCAGGTAGGCGTTGGTTTCCATCGGCACCGGAGCACACCGACTGTTGCGTAGCTGCAGAGAAAAACGATGGGCGCACCCTGCGAGGGCGGCGTCGGCGCCTTCATTGTCCATCGGAACGAGCGGCACGGCGTTGCCACCCATTGCGGGCCAGATCGCCTCGCCGCCGGCCATGGCCTGCTCTAGGGTGGCCACCACCGGCAGGGACTCGTAGTCGACAATGATCGCAGCCGCAGCGTCGGCGGCCTGGTAGCGGGTGGCGGCAACGACGACTGCAACCATTTCGCCGACGAACCTCACGCGGTCCTTCGCCAGGCACGGTCGCGACAACCCGGGGATCGGCACCGACGGCAACTCGGCAAGATCCGGCAGGTCGGCTGCCGTCCACACTCCGATGACACCGGGCATCGCACGGGCTGCGGAGGTATCGATGGCACGGATCTCGGCGTGGGCCTCGGACGAGCGATGGAAGGCAGCGTGCACCATTCCGCTGAGCACCAGATCGTCGGTGTATTTCCCGCGCCCGGTCAGCAGATTCGGGTCTTCCTTACGAACCACCACAGAGCCAACCATGGATGCCATCTACGCAAACCCCCCGGTTCCGAGTGACGCTCAAGCGCCACGCTTACGTGCTTGCGGCGAAACACTATCGCGGGGTCTGTGTGGTTGGTTCCGAGTCGTGGGAGACGACGACGGGCCGGTTGGCGGTTTGTAGTATCGGGCTCGTGCGTGCCATGGCGTTCGTCGGCGGTTGGGCCCACCCGTCCGCGCAAACTGGCCCGCCAACAGCCGAGGTGCTGGCATCGCTTGGCATCAATTGCCTCGTCGTCGACACATTCTCGGCGGCGACCGCCGCGCTGATGTCGGGCGATGTCGACCTCCTCGTCGTCCACGCGTGCCGATTCCAGATGCTCGATGCGCGCTACACCCCGGCCCAACGAGATGCTCACGCCACGTTGACCCCGTCCGATTTTCGCAAGGCCGTCGTGCACCATCTCGATCGCGGTCGGCCGATGCTGGCGCTTCACACGGCCGCGCTGTGCTTCGACGATTGGCCAGCGTGGTCAACATTGGTGGGAGCGGCATGGAGCTGGGAACGGTCGAACCACCCGCCGCCCGGAGCCTTCCTTGTGGAACCGACCAATGACCCGAGTGTGGTGGGTCTGGACGGGTTCAACGTGGTCGATGAGCTGTACCGCTTCGTCACACCGGCCCAAGATGCGCGGGTCATCGCCACGGCTACCGACGATGGAGGAATTGACCATCCGATCGCATGGCTGCACGAGACCGGCGGGGCTCGGGTGGCCTACAACGCCTTGGGACACGACACTCGTTCACTCACCAACACCGGCCACCGAGCGCTGCTCGGACGGATCGTTGATTGGCTGACCAATGAGTGACGGTCGTGCTCCAATAATGATACGGCTGGAGACCTATGCCGAGGTGGCCGAGGCGCTACGAGCCCGCGAGTTACGCCAGGCGCTGTACGACGCAGGCGCAGCGTTGATGGGCCCGGTGATTGTGAATCTGCATGGTGACGCGCACCGAAATCGGCGACGGTTGGAGAACCGGCTATTCCGTCGAGACGTGTTCGCCGCCTGGGAGCGTGAGCTGATCGCTCCAACCGTGGAAGCGGTGCTGCAACCGGCGCTCGCCGACGGCGAGGTGGATCTCCTGACCTTGGCCCGCACCACGATGATGAACGTCTCGCGCCGAGTCGCTGGCATCGATCTGCCGAACGACGAGCCCGCGACCCTTGTCGAGTTCGCCGCGCTCATGAATCGCATGGCAGTGGCGTCGGTTGTCGTCCACTCCACTCTGCCCGCGGCCGAGATCATCGCCGACGGCAACAACGCATTGGCCGAGTTTGAGTCACGGTTCTTCGCTCCTTCGAGGCAACGGCGACTCGCATTGATCGAAGCCTTTGACCGCGGCGATCTGGCCGAAAGCGATCTCGCGAACGATGTACTCACCGTGCTGCTGCGCAACCAGGATCGCCTGGCGTTGCCTTACAACGATGTGCTGCGGGAGGCCGCGTACTACCCCTGGGTGGCTGCGCATTCCACCTCGATCGAGTTTGTATTCGCAATGGACGAAATCTTCACCTGGCTAGCAGACCACGCCGAGGATTGGGCGCGAACGACGGACCCGATGTGGCTGTTGGCCTGCGTGCACGAATCGTTGCGGCTTCATCCGGCCAGCCCAGAGTCGCGCCGGAGGGCGGTTGAGCCGGTGACGCTCGCCAGCGGACGTCGCTTTGCGGTCGGAGATGAGCTCACCCTGGCGATGACCGCAGCGAACCGTGACTGGTCGGTTTTCGGAGCCGATGCCGACCACTTCGTTCCTGGCCGCCCGTTACCCGAGCGCGTCGCACCATGGGGCCTCAGCTTCGGCAGCGGCACCCACGCGTGTCTGGGCGCGGCACTCGCTGGTGGCCTGCCGGCAAGCGACGACATGCCGGGTGAACAACATCTCTTCGGAGCAATCGTCACTATCGCCGCTCGACTTTTTTCGCACGGTGCCCGCCCTCATCCCGGCAGACCACCGGTACGTGATGCGCACACCACCCGCCCCAATTTCTCCAGCTACTGGGTCACACTGAATGACTAACCGTGCATCCGATCGAGGCACCTTGGTGGCCCGGATAGTGTGCGCAACATGAGCGCGGCTCGGTCGATCTTCATCACGGGTGCCGCCAGCGGGCTTGGCGCGGTGATCGCAGACGCCGCAGCACGTGCTGGGTATCGCGTCGGTTGCTTCGATCTCATCGCGGGATCCGGATCCGAGGACGACCGCATCACGTCCTACCTCGGTTCAGTAGGCGACTCGGTCGCCGTCAACGCCGCACTCGACCACTTCGGGGTGCCTGATGTCGTCGTGAACAACGCCGGAATCGTGCGGTTCGGCGCCCTCGCCGAGCTGTCGATGAGCGACTGGCAGTCGGTGATCGATGTCAATCTCACTGGCACGTTCGTGGTCGCTCAAGCGGTTGCGAAACGGTGGATCGCGGCGGAGCGCCCTGGCGTGATCGTCAACGTCACCTCGATGAATGGTGTGGTCGCTGGTCCGCGCGGGGGCGCGTACGGGGCCACGAAGGCGGCCGTAGCTCTGCTCACTTCGCAGATGGCGATCGAGTGGGGCCCGCACGGCATTCGGGTGAATGCCGTTGCGCCCGGTCTGATCGATGCGGGAATGTCGGCCCCGATCTATGCCGACCCGGCCACCCGTCAGGCCCGCGAATCGAAGGTGCCGCTCGGCCGACTCGGCACGGGAGACGACGTCGCTCGGACCGTGTTGTTCCTGGCGTCCGATGATGCGGCATACATCACCGGGCAGAACATCCTGGTCGATGGCGGTGTCACCGGATCGGTCATTGCCCACCTCCCTCGTCCGGCCGCAGTCGACGGTTCGAGGTAGGACTGAATGCGACCGATCCAGGGAATGTCGGTGCTCATCACCGGGGGTGGGTCTGGTCTCGGTGCGGGCATAGCCCGCCACTTCGCCGCACGAGGGGCGCGAGTCACGATCTCTGGTCGGCGAACCCACAAGCTGGCCGAAGTGGCCGCCGAGATCGGCGACGCGTGTCGCGCTGTGGCGGGCGACGTCACCGTCGAGGCCGATCGCCAAGCCATGGTCGACGCCGCGGTCGAACATGGCGCCAACACCGTCGGGTCCGGGCGGTTGGATGTGCTGGTGAACAACGCCGGGAACATGTACCGGGGACCGCTGTCCGAACTGGATGAGGCCGAGCTGCGCGCCGTGTTCGACTCCAACGTCATCGGTGCCATGATGCTCACGCAGGCCGCCTTACCGCATCTCGTGGATGCACGGGGAGCGGTGGTGTTCATGGGTTCTGTTCACTCGCAACGGGCGTTTCCGGGTGCCTCGCCGTACGCCGCAACGAAGGGCGCTGTCGAAACACTCACCGGTGTCCTGGCCGCCGAGCTTGGCCCGATGGGTGTGCGGGTGTCTTGCATCCGGCCCGGTGCCGTCTTCACTGAGATCAACCAGCGCGCCGGATTGTTCGATGATGACGCGGCACTCGCTCGGTTGCAGGGTCTGGCCGGAGCCCACGCGCTTGGCCGTATCGGCACCGCCGACGAGATTGCCGAGGCCGTGGAATACGTCGCCCGCGCCGAGTGGACGACCGGCGGTGTGATCACCGTCGATGGCGGCCTGGCCCTCGGAGTAACCAATGCGTAATCGCCTCGCCTGCCGCAGACTTCTGGGAGCAATGTCGTGACCACACCAACCGTCCACACCATCACCTCTTACGAAGAGGCCAAGGACGCCTATCGCCAAAAGGATCTGCGCCAAGCCCTCTACGACGCTGGCGAAGTGATCATGGCCGACGTGCTGGTCAACCTTCATGGTGATAATCATCGGGCTCGCCGACGGTTGGAGAACCGCTTGTTCACTCGCTCGATCATCAACGTGTACGAGCGTGAGTTCTTCCCGTCGGTCATTGCCGCCACCATTGCTCCGCACGTGGCCAACGGCTGCGCCGAACTGGTCAAACTGGGTCATCAGATGATGATGAACCTCGCCGCGCAAACCGCTGGTGTCGACCGACCGTTAGGCACCCCGGAGGAAACGTTCCGACTGTACGACTACCTCATGCGATTCATCGAAGGCGCGACGCTGGCCTTCTACACCGGCGATCGCGATGCGAAACGGGCCGAGGTTGCTGACAAACTGGCGGCCTTCGATGCCGAGTTCGTGCAGCCGTCTATCGCCCGGCGGCGTGCACTCATTGCTGGCGGCGAGACGCCGCCCGACGTGCTGGGCGTGCTGCTGGCCAACAATGACAACCTCGAATTGCCGAACGACGTGATCGTGCGGGAGATCGCGTTCTACCTCCTCGCGGGAGCACACACCTCCGCGACGGCCTTCACCCGAGTGACGCACAACATCCTCAAATGGCTGGAGCAGCATCCACAGGACGCAGCGCTGATCTCCGAGGATCGGCTCTTTGTGCAGCGCTGCACCCATGAGACCATTCGTTTGCAACCGTCGAGCCCCACGGCCATGCGATGGGCCCTGGCTGACGTTTCTCTGCGATCGGGCAGGGCGATTCCGAAGGGCGACAAGCTGGTCATCGATCTGCTTGCCGTCAACCGAGATCGATCGGTGTTCGGCGACGACGCTGAGGCGTTCAATCCTCGTCGCACGATGGCGCACGGCGTTGCCCCGTGGGGTCTGTCGTACGGCTCGGGAATGCACGCCTGTATCGGCCAGGACTTGGCCTCGGGCGTAACGCTTGGCGAGGACGAATCGCTCGACACTCACCTGTTCGGCCTCGTACCTCAAGCGGTGCAAGCCATCTTCGATCATGGCGCGCGCCTTGATCCAGCTGATCCGCCGGAGATGGACGAGTCGACAACGCGGCCGTACTTTGGCCGGTATCCGATTGTCTTCACCTCCGCTGGCGTCACGGCGCCCGGATGATCGACGTGCATGCTCACGTTGTGCTCGAAGGCGTGCTTGGCTGCGCCGGCGTGTACGGCCCGGAGCTCTCCGAGGGTGCCGATGGTGTGAGTCGATTTCGAGCGGGCGACTATGTGCTCGAAGGGGTCAAGTATCGAGACAGCCCGTTCATGGACATTGACCGGCGCCTCGCACTCAACGATCGCCTGGGCATCGAGTTGCAGGTGCTCTCGCCGAACCCCATCACGTACTTCCACCACATCGAGGCCACAACCGCTATCGAGTTTTGCCGGTGGCACAACAACGAGATGGTCGACATCGTTACCGGTCACGCCGACCGGTTGGCGGGATTCGCTCAACTGCCGATGCAAGACCTTGCGGTTGCGGTCGAGGAGCTGCGTCGGACAACCGAGCGCGGGCTCCTTGGTGCGTACATCGGAACTGACTTCGGCATGACCTTTGATGACGACCGACTAGATCCGCTGTGGGCCGCGGCAGTCGAGTGCGATGTGCCGATCTTTGTGCATCCCGCGCCCGCCGGGATCGACGGCCCGTTGCGTGACGAACGTATCCGCCGGTTCGATCTCGATCTGTCGCTCGGCTTCTTGTACGAGGAGACCCTGGCGGTCGCGTGCGTGATCTACGGCGGCGTGCTTGATAGACACCCCGGACTCGATCTGTGTTTCTCCCACGGTGGAGGTGCGGCGACGTTCATGACCGGCCGCCTGCAGCATCAGGGGCGTAGTCGGCCGTGGGCACGGGAGCATCCGGTCGACTTCGCAGCCGGGTTGCGTCGGCTGTGGTTCGATCAACACGTGCATGATGCTGACGCGCTCAACCTCGTCACCACGAAGGTCGGTGTCGATCGATTGGTTGTCGGTACGAACCTGGCCGGTTGGGACGCGCCGCACGACCCAGCCGACATTCCGTACCGAACCGAGTACGACACGAACGCTCGCCGCCTGTTGCGGCTGCCAGCAGCGGCATAAGTTGGCAGGTATGACGTCACCGATTCTGATCACCGGCGCAACGTTGATCGATGGCACGGGCAACGCGCCGCAGCCCGACCACGCCGTGCTGATCGACGGCGATGAGATCATCGCCGTCGGCCCTTCTTCCACCATCACGGGCCCGGCGGGCACCCGAGTGATCGACGGCAAGGGCTTCACCGTGATGCCGGGCCTCATCGACGCGCACTGTCATTCCACGTTCGATGATGTGCAATCGAACGACGAGTTGTTCTTCCATCGCCCGGCAGCCACTGCCGCTCTGGTCACCGCATTCAACCTGCCCAAACTGTTGCGAGCCGGAGTCACCTCGTTCTTTGACCCCGACACCGTCGACGGGATCGGCCCCCAGGTTCGCGACGCGCTCGACGCCGGCGCCTTCGCAGGGCCGCGCATGGCAACCGGCGTGCAGGCATTGCTCACCTCGGTCGGCGGCACCGCCGGGCGGTTGATCCCTGATCACGGTGGCGTCGGGTACGCGGCAGTGGTCAACACGGTCGATGAGATGGTGACGATGACCCGCCGTCACATCAAACAGGGAGCCGACTGGATCAAGATCCATGCCACCGGTTCGATCCCCCGTCACCGTGGCGAACTGCAGGTATGGAAGCTCGACGAAATGCGCGCGGTGTGTGACACCGCCCATGAGCTCGGCACGCCAGTCACCGCCCACTGCCGCAACGCATCATCGGTGCGCGATGCGGCCAAGGCCGGAGTTGATCTCATCCTGCACGCGTCGTTCATGGATGAGGCTGGCTTGGAGGCAGTCATTCAGTCGGGTGCGGCGATCTGCCCGACCTTCACCTTCCTGGCCAACCTCGCCGACTTCGGCGACCGGGTCGGAGCAGGAGTTGGCATGACCGACATCTTCCGTGGCGAGATCAAGGCCACGGCTGCGATGATGCGCAAGGCATACGACCTGGGCGTCCGGCTGCTGTGTGGCTCCGAAAGCGGCTTCGCCCTGACACCGTACGGCCACTGGCATGCCCGGGAGATGGAGGTGTTCGTTGCCGAGCTCGGCCTGTCGCCGCTGGAAGCGATCACCTGCGCCACCCAGAACAACGCGTTCGCTATGCGGCTCGAAGGAAGGCTCGGGGTGGTGGCACCGGGCTACCTCGCCGACGTGATCGTTGTGGATGGCGACCCGTCGGTAGACGTAACCGTGCTTCAAAATCGCGCCCGCCTGAAGGCGGTGATTGCCCGAGGCGTTGAGGTAGATCTATCGGGCCCGTGGCCGACGCGTCGGCCGATCGCCGGAGAAAGGGTGGGTAACTGGGCGAGTGAGATACTCACCTACGAACGGGCACACTCGAACTAGTCGGCTGCCGACCGCCAACCACAAGAAATGGAGAAACGTGGATCTCGGAATTGCTGGTCGACGTGCCGCTGTGGCCGCTGCATCGGAAGGGCTTGGTTTCGCCACCGCCGCAGCGTTGCGTGAGGCCGGTGTTGCCGTTGCAATCTGTGGCCGCAACCGAGCGAAGCTCACCGCCGCAGCGGAGCAGATCGGCGCCATCGCAATCGTGCTTGACGTTGGTAGCGATGCCGGTGGACGCTCCTTTGTCGAGCAGGCAGCGGCCGCGCTCGGAGGCTCGATCGACATCCTGGTGCCGAATGCTGGCGGTCCGCCCATGGGTGGAATCGAAATCGTCGACGCCGAATCAGTGACCGCCGCTATGGAGTTGAATCTGCACTCCACCATCGGCATGTGTTCGGCGGCCATTGAGTCGATGCGGGCTCAGCAGTGGGGTCGCATCGTGGCCATCACCTCGATCACCGCCCGCCAACCAATCCCCGCCATCGCATTGTCAAACATCACCCGCCCGGCCGTGACCGGTTATCTCAAAACGCTGGCTCTCGCCGTGGCGAAGGACGGCATCACGGTCAACTCCGTGCAACCGGGCCTGCATGCCACGTCTCGGATGGCCAACGTCGACCCAGCAACCCTCGCCCCACCCAGCGGCGTTCCCGCCGGCGTCTGGGGGCGTGCCGCCGACTTCGGACAAGTCACCGCCTTCTTGTGCTCCGAAGCAGCCCGCTACATCACCGGCATCGGCCTCCCAATCGACGGCGGCATGATGTCCGCCCTGCAGTGAATCCTGATTTAGCGGCAGCCGAATCCCATTTCCACGGAGATCGAATCCCAGAATTGTGGAATGGTTGCGCAGGCCACCTCTTCGATGAGGTCGGCATCATCCGCGCCTCGCCGAGACTGGCCATTGACCAATCAGGGAGGGACGGTCATGTCAAGGAGCCGGTGGATTGTGGAGGGCAAGGTTGACGGGCGTTGGCCGATCAACACGCGGGGGCAACATCGGCGAGGTTATGCCCGAGGTCTTGCCGCGATCGAACGGCTCCGAGTCGACCGGCCAGCGTTCAGCTCGCCGGCGAGTACCGCATCGGACCGCGCCGAAACTATCGCCCTGATCCGTAACGGCGTGAAGCCGTTCCAACGCGAGCCGTTCTACCTCGCGCTCGCCTCGATCGGTAGCTGGACCCGCGCCAGCGAAGGCACACGAGATCGGGCCGTGCGCTTTCTACAACCAGCGAAGCAAGTGTTCCGGGAACTGGCCGACGCTGCGGCGAACGAGGCGGCATCAGCGACCCGGCGGACGCTCGCGCTGCTTTCACGACGTCGCCACAATCATCCGGTCCGCTGAGTCGTCGTGGAACGAGTCGCCGGACTCGACGGATGTTCACCTCAGGCCGGGTCTGGGTTCGTTTCGTCGGGGGTTGGCGCGCCGCTGACGAACATGGTGATCAATTCATCGACGTACGACGCGGCAGAGCGTACCGAGCGGTGATCGGCGTCGCCCGCTTCGAGTTGTATCATGCCGAGGTAGGCGGCATAGGTCGTGTATGCGCGCCGATCGGCGACCTCGTGACTGAAGCCCAGGTCACGAAAGATCGAAGCCAGGTAGGCGAACCGTTGCTCACCAACGCGACGCAGGATGGGTGACACAAGCGGATCGGGCGGCGTGGTGACGATGGCCGCCTCGATCGAATCCTGCGGTGTCGGGCGAATCACGATTTCGAGCAGCAGCGTCAGACGTTCGCGGGCGCTACCGCCCTGCTCAGCGGCCTCGATGATGGCACGGGTGGCGAGGGCTTCCCATCGCAGCAACGCAGCGGTGATGAGCGCGTCACGGTTGGGGAAGTGCCAGTAGAAACTGCCCTTCGTCACGCCCAGTTCAGCGGCAAGCGACTCGACGGACAGCGCCGCTATCCCGTCTTTGCCGATCATCGCCAGTGCCCCGTCTACCCAGGTTTGCGCATCGAGACGGGGCTTGGTCGAGCGGACGGGTTCGCTGCCTTGCGGGTTCTCCCTCTCCTGGGGACGTTGGATTTCCACAGACCATACGCTATCGTATGGCAGTCGCCATACGGTGCCGTATGGTTACGAGGATCCGTGATTATCGAGGAGGAATTGTGCTGAACCGACATGAACGCCGCGTCCAGGGAGACTACGGGGAGGTGGCCGATCTACTCGCCTCGCTCGCCGGGCAGCTTGATCGGGTGTGGCCCGGCGATCGCTGGCCTGCGCTCGTGATGAACAACGATGCCAACCCAGGTTCGGCCGGCGGCCACGGGTTCGTCCGCTATTGGGTAGAGAGCGCAGAGCGTGGCCGCATCGTCATGCGATTTGATCCGAAGATGCGCCTCGACGGCACGCACACATTCTCGGTGGAGGCGGCGGGATCGGAGTCGATCGTGCGGCACGTAATCGATGCCTCGCCATCATCCATCATGAAGCTGCTTTGGCCAGTCCTCATTGAACCCTTGCATGATGCGCTCACCGAAGACGCGTTCGACAACATCGAAGCCGCCGTTGCCGGACGAACAGTCACCCGCTCAACCCTGACCGGACCGGTTCGTCGGCGACGTCGCCTCATCGCCATGTTGCGACCAAAGCCAATTCCGAAGGACGTCGCCGGTTCGTTGGCACGCGCTGCCTCGCTTCCGACGGCCGCCATGCTGGCCGGCGTCGCGATCCTTCATGCGGCCTGGGCCCGAGGTTCGACCTGGCCCTACCCCGACGCGGCCACTTTCGTGCGGTCCGTCATCGGTTCCAGCAATCCAGCGAAATCCCCCGGACCCGGCGCGAGTATGTCCGTCGCAGCCCTGCTCGCCGTTTCCACATTGGGCGTCGCCGCTCGACCCCGAGCGAGCAAACCGGCAATGGTCCTCGCCTCAGACCTCGTCACTCTCGTCACGGCCGTGGTGCTCGCGGCGCGAGGGACCGCAGGCGTGCTCGGCTCCGCGACCGCGCTATTCAGGACGACGACCGAGTTCCGACGCAACGATCTGCGGTTCTACGCACCGCTTTGCCTCTCCTTTGCGCTCGGGGCGACAATCTCCCGCCGGGCGCCAGCAACCGTTGACCGATAACGCCACCGCTAGAGCATCTGGAATGCTCGCCGCCACGTCGTCGGTTTCCATCGAGCGATCAACGCTGACCAAGTGAAGGCCCACGCATTCGACGGGCCGTGCGTGTCAAGCAGTTCGCACCACGCCTCGCCCGAGCGAAGAGCCAGCGGTCGAGTCGACCAGTTTGTTCCAAGCGGGCGAACCGCGTGTGGCCGAAACCACCTCGCGATCAGTTCACCTCGTTGAGCGTCGTCGAGATGCCGCATTGAGCTAGCGAACGCGCTGGCCGCCGAGTGTCATTCGATGCGGAGGTCACCGAGGTAGTTCGACATCCCAGGCCCCGTTCGGGCTCGTTGGGGTAGCCGGTAAGTGGTGTCGTGGCTGCCACGTCCGCCGTCAACTTCGATGAGGCCGTTGGCACGTAGACGAGAAAGGCGGGCGCGGGCCGCCTCGGACGAAAGTTCGAGCGACTGCGCTACCTGCTCCAGCGAACGCGGACCCTCGGAGAGCACCAGCAAGACATCACGAAGCGCTGCGCTCATCGGTCGACCCGACCTCGTCTCAGAGCGATCCGTTGCAACAGCTGTTGGGCGGTGAAGGATCGCTGTGAAGGCTAAGGCCTGATCAAAAAATGTCGGGCGCGGCAGGCCCTGGCCGTCGGTTTCGGCGAACACTCTTGGAATTCCGGTGGCGAGCGCTTCGACGGTGCGCCCATCGACGGTGCTGGTGTACTGACAAATGCGCAGGAGTTGTGCGTTCCGGGCGGAGGACAGCGGTTGCTGCCCGAACCGTTCGAAGGGCACGCCGTAGAGTCCGCCAGGGTTCACGAGTCGAAACTGTTTGGCGTCGATTCGTAGTTCGATGGCTCGGGACCATGACCACGGTGCGAGATCCCGATGGACGAGGCTGTTGGCCACGAGTTCTCGAACGGCTATCGCCGGAAAGTCGTACTGGTCCGTAACACGACCGTCCGGGCGATCAACGATGCGGTGTCGGGAATGCTTTCGCGTCCACTCAACCACGCCGTCAATGATGTGGCCGATCGGCCCGTCAAACCGAGCCGTGTCACCGACGCGCACATTGGCGGGCGCTCCTGGCTCGGGCGCTGCCGCGGCCTGCACGCAGAAGTTGGGAAAGAACTGCTGCGGATAGTCGCCCAGGGCCAGTAGCCCAGCAGTCGTGACGGCTGATTCATTGGTGAGGACCCCGAGCCGACGCAGCAACTCACTGTCGTTATAGCGGCTGAACCGTCTTTCCGAGGAGCGAGCGCTCGCAATGAACGCCGAGACGAAGTCGTCATCAAGGTCCCCTTTCACGGCACCAGGCACAACGTCGACGTCGAATCTCGGGGCCGTTCGAGATGCTATGAATCCTTCGATCTCCAGCTCGGACAGCCGATAGTCGCCGTCCCAAAATCGCATGTACGCGCTGCCATCCCGCTTCAATCGACATGGCTTCGAAAGCCTCGGGATCTCATTCACGACACCGACGATCAGAGTTCGGCCCTCGAATTCCTCATCCCGAATATCGATCATGACCGGCGGAACGACTGCGGTGCAAGCAATCGAAGCGAGACCTGATTTGAGATCATTCGGTCGAGACAATTGCACCGGCAGGAAACCTGACCGTTCATCCAGCCCGAGCACGATGACGCCACCGCCGGGTAGGTTGGCGAATGCGCAGATGGTCTTCTCAAGATCCGAGGGCATGCCACCCGCCGCCGACTTCACCTCAACAGATGGCAAATCCGTATTGTCACGACGGAGCCTCGCAACGAGCAATGGAAGATCGACCACCTCTTCATCGTACACGAGCTACTACGATGAATGTACGATGAATGTACGATGAAAGTAGCCGGCCCTTAAGCCTTCAAGCAACTGTTACTGCTCGAAAACCCCAACGGGTCTACTCGATGCGGAGGCCCGAAATCGCGCGGGAGATGACCATGCGTTGGATCTCACTGGTGCCTTCGAAGATGGTGAAGATCTTGGCGTCGCGGTGCCAGCGCTCTACGGGGTACTCGCGGGTGTAGCCGTAGCCGCCCAGGATTTGGATGGCTTGCTCGGTGACCCATACGGCGGTCTCGCTGGCCTTCAACTTCGACATGGAGCCTTCGCCGGAAGTGAACTGCTTGCCGTTGCGGGCCATCCAAGCGGCTCGATGAACGAGAAGGCGTGACGCGTCGATTTCCATCTTCATGTTGGCCAGCGTGAACGCAATGGCCTGGTTCATGATGATCGGTTTGCCGAACGCTTTGCGTTCCTTGGCGTAGTCGAGCGCGTATTCGTACGCGGCCCGAGCAACCCCGACCGCCATCGCACCCACAGCGGGGCGGGTGGCTTCGAACGTGGCCATGGCGGGCTGACGCTCGCCGGTGTGCAACTGCTCGCGGGCCTTCGCGAGCTTGGCGTCGAGCTTCTCTTTGCCACCAAGCAACAGCGAGCCGGGCAGGCGGACATCATCGAGCACAACCTCAGAGGTATGCGAGGCGCGGATGCCGTGCTTCTTGTACTTCTGCCCCATGCTGAGCCCCTTCGTGCCAGCGGGGACAACGAACGAGGCCTGGCCTTTGGCCTTCAACGTCGGGTCGACGGTAGCGACAACGACGTGCACATCGGCGATGCCGCCATTGGTGATCCATGCCTTGGTGCCGTTCAACACCCACTCGTCGGTGACCGCGTCGTAGACCGCACGGGTACGAAGCGATGACACGTCCGAGCCTGCATCGGGCTCGCTCACGCAGAACGCGCCAAGCTTGATGTCATCGGCCGTGCCGTAGCACTGCGGTACCCATTCCATGACCTGCTCGGGTGTGCCATTGCCGACAATGCCGGCAGCGGCGAGGCCGGAGCCGAAGATGGACAGGCCAATGCCGGCATCACCCCAGAACAGTTCTTCCATGGCGACAACCATGGTGAGGCCGGTCGGGTCGGCCATGGCGTTGGCCATAAAGTCGAACGAGTACAGACCGTTCTTGGCGGCCTCTTTCACGACCGGCCAGGGGAACTCTTCCTTCTCATCCCACTCGGACGCAACAGGACGAACGACGTTCTCGGAGAAGTCATGCACCCACTTCTGGATCTGCAGGACATCTTCGGATAGGTCCATCGAAAAGTCAGCCACGGTTGCCACCTTGGTCGTAGAAAGTCCCTACATGTTACTGGACGGTAACCAAGGTGACAACCGGGTTATTCGAATCAGTTGAAGGACGGTCGCATCCGCTTCACAACCTGATCATCGGGCATCACGATCCAGATGTTGTGCCCGTCAAAGGCAGCAGCCTGAGGACGGAAGGAGACCGGAATCTTTAGGTCGGGGAAGGGATCGAGGGCGGTATCGATCCGGATGAGCAAGGTGTCATAAGTGCAGAGTTCGTAGAGGTAGCGGCCGTCGAACACGATCGGAGTGCTGCCGGTGCCACTGCACCAATTCTTCGCCCAGCCGATCTTCCCCGTCGATTCCTCGATCTGCACGACACTGCTGCCCCAGAGCTGCGTGACGTAAAAATACTCGCCGTCGTAGGCGACCGCGCCGATCTCCCACCCAACCGGGTCGCTCGTACGGTCAAGGTTGCCGGAGTTGATGTCGATGGCCTGAAGGAAGTCTTTACCTGCGGCCCAGATCAGGCTGTTGCTGCCAACGGCTAGACCTTGCGCGTTGCCGACGATCTCCACGGTGTACGACAGCGCACCCGCGTTGTCGAAAGCCTGCACCTTTGAGCTGCCCCGGTCAGCGGCCCAAAGTCGGGCAGAGTCGGCCAAGGGCGTCACGGCAAGCACGTCACCGCGGACATCCATCGGGTAGATGCCCTGCATCACCCTTGTGGAGGCCGCGAACTGAACGAATGCGGGGTCCTTCAGCGAAATCCAAACACTGATGCCGTCAGAGACGACAGCGAGCGGCGTACTCGGCAACGCGATGGTGTCGATGACCTCGCCGGAGATCCCGTCGAGCACTACCGCCTGAGCGTTGTCCTGATCGAGCGCCCACATGTTCGTGCCGTCAAAAGCGATAGCGGTGAAACGATGACCCGGCACGACGTGGGTGAACGAGCGATAGGCATCCTTGTCCCACGCCGTGGCGGCTGCCTGCGACGGCGTCAGGGTGTGACGACCGCCAGTTCCTGTTGACCCTTGCGGCCCGGTCGGGCCAGCGGCACCAACCGCGCCATCGACCCCGGCCGCGCCGTCAACACCGTCCCTACCCGCTGCACCCATGGCGCCGATGGCACCCCGAGCACCATCGCTACCAGGGGTTCCAGGAGCGCCGTCGGCGCCTCTAGCACCTGTTGCGCCTGTCGCACCGTCAGCGCCAGAGGCACCATCGGCACCCTGTCGACCAGTCAATCCCATCGGTCCGGCGACGCCCGGCGAGCCCGGCGAGCCCGTTGCTCCAACCGGGCCTGACGCCCCGGTAGCACCGACGTCGCCTTTCGCACCGGTTGCACCCGTCGGACCCGTCGGACCTTTCGCACCGGTTGCACCCGTCGGACCCGTCGGACCCGTCGGACCCGTCGGACCAGTTGGACCAGTTGCACCGATCGGACCGATCGGCCCAGTAGCGCCGGTTGCGCCCGCGACGCCGTTCGGCCCAGTCGGGCCGGTTGCGCCCGTCGCTCCGTTCAGACCAGTCGGGCCGGTAGCGCCATTCAGACCCGTCGGGCCGGCAACGCCCGTCGCTCCGGCCGGGCCGGTTGCGCCGTTCAGACCGGCGGCACCCGTCGCTCCGGTGTCACCCTTGGCGCCCGCTGGCCCGGCAGGCCCGGTGTCGCCCTTTTGACCGACTGCGCTGGTTGTCGAAATGGTTTCGAAGTAGCCACTGAGGTCCATGATGTAGTGGCTGCGACCACCGGTGTTATGCAGCCGCAGACGCCCCGTTGGACCAACCTTGACCGTGGCCAGATTGGCCACAGGGCCGGCGCCGACCTTGTTGATGTTCGACACATCGGGCATGCTTTCGCCGTCAGGCCAGACCGTTGCAAACCCGGCACCTTCGCCGTCGACATACGTGAGATTGAACGTAAGCGCAGTTGCGTCAGCCGGAAGGTCGCCCAGAGCCGCTGCGAAGTCGACAACGATCTCACCATTGGCCGCGACCTTGCCCACCGTGCCGCCTGCGACGCCACGTCCATCGCGGGTATCGAGAACACGGACGGGGGAACTCGGCACGAATACGGATCGGGTGCCGAGCCGCGTACCTGCAGCACCGGCAACAGTTGCGCCAGTGAGCGTTGTCATCACGGCAAGTGAGACGGCGGCAGCGGTGATACGACCCTTGGTTATGCGACGCATGAGACCTCATTGAAAAGAGCGGACACTCATCCATCGGCAGTTGAATCGGATTGAATGAGAGTTGTCCGGCCTAAATCGTTACGTTTTCAACAACATTGAGAATCAAGACAAACTAAAGAAGGACGCGCCAAGACCCAACGCCACAAGGATTGCGCCCACGAAGTACGGCAGGCCTACGCCACGATCAAAGAGCCAGCCGGCGCAGAGTGGCCCCACGACGCGAGCCGCGGCACCTGCGGATTGCTGAAATCCGAGTGCTTCCCCACGCGTACGCTCGCCTGCTGACTCGGCGACGAGAGCAGAGAGATTGGGTCCGACCAACCCTTGACCTAATCCCAAAAGAGCAAGCGCTGGTACGAGCGTGGCCCATGTCTTGGTCACGGCGACCAGTAACAAACCGGCAATCAGCAACGTGAGTCCGACATGCAGTGACCTTCGCGAACCAATGCGCTCGGTGACCTTTCCGACAAGGCCTCCCTGCACGACGACTAACCAAAGCCCAACGCCAACGAACACCACTGATACCGAGCCTTCGGTGAGTCGAAAGCGCGCCGAACCAAAGCGCGAAAACATCGCCTCGAACGCGCCGAAAGCCGCGATCGAGAGAAAGCCGATAGCCGCCAAGCGGACCAGGTCAGGTCGGTGGGAAAGGACTCGTGCGGCATGACCGTCGGCGGACACGCGGCGCGTTTCGGGCAGACGCCACAGCGCTACCACACCGTTGGTGCCCGAGATAGCTGCGGCCACAAAGAACGGCAAGCGACGATTGCCGAGTGACGCCAGCCCGCCAATAGCGGGTCCGAGCACGAAGCCCACGCCAAAGGCCGCGCTCAACATCCCGAGCAATTTGGCCCGTCGAGCAACCGGGCTGACGTCAATGACCGCTCCTTGCGCCACGCTCACGCTGGCGCCCGATGCGCCGTCGATGAGTCGGCCTACGAACAGCATCGGCAGCGATCCGGCCAGACCCGTCAGCAGGCTTCCGATCATCGTTCCGAAGAGCGACATAATGATGACCGGCTTGCGGCCAATGCGGTCAGACAACCGGCCGAGCAGTGGAGCGCAGATCATCTGCGCCAGGCTGAAACTGGCGAAGAGCGCGCCCGTCACAAAACCCGACGCGCCGAACCGCTTCGCGTACAGCGGCAGCAACGGGGCGACGATGCCAAAACCGATGAGGTCGATAGCGACGGTCGTCCAAATCGTCCAGTACCCGCGAGGCAGCGGCTCTCGGGCGGGCTTGGCGGTCGACACGATCTGACAGCCTCACCGGTTGACGAACCACCGAGCAAGTCCGTTGCGAAGCGGCATCAGCAGGGGCGGACTCGGGTACCTTCCTTGGTGGTTTCCACCACATACCCAGCCCCCTGAAGTTCTGCCCGCAGACGATCGGCAGCACCAAAATCTTTGGCCGCTCGGGCCGCGTCGAGCGCAACCGCCTTGGCCTCGATATCGGCAGGAACCTCATCCCCGCCGGCATTCAGCACGAGGCCGACAGCGCCACAGATTTGTGAGACGGCTGCCCACAGCGACGCGGCCTGATCGGTGCGGCCTTCGTTCAACGCCACGTTCACACGCGTCACCGTCTCAAACAGCAGCGCTGTGGCGGCCGGCGTGTCGAGGTCATCGTCCATACGAGTTCGGAACGAGGACAACACCTGTGCATTCGCATCGACCGAAGGCAGATCAGCAACAGCACGAGCTAATGCATCAAGTCGGGCGAGCGCCTTTTCGGATGCGGTGATGTTGTCGAGCGTGACCTGGATGGGCGAGCGGTAGTGACCCTGCAGCAACACCATGCGGTAGGCGCGCTGGTCGTAGTGCTCTACCAGATCGAGCAGGTTCGACACGTTGCCAAGACTCTTCGACATCTTTTCGTTCTCACTATCGACCACGAAGTTGTGATGCATCCAGTGGTTCGCGAACTGCTTGCCGAGCGCAACGGCTTGGGCCCGTTCGTTTTCGTGATGAGGGAACTTCAGATCCTGCCCACCGCAGTGCAGATCGAATCCTTCACCCAACAGTTCGAGCGACATAACGACGCACTCACTGTGCCAACCGGGTCGACCTTCGCCCCACGGTGACGGCCATGAAGGCTCGCCCGGCTTTGACAACTTCCACAGTACGAAGTCAGCGGAATGACGTTTGTTGTCGGCACCGAAGACTTCACGGTCACCGCCGCCGGCCAGCATGTCGCCCAGTGATTGGTGCGTGAGTAAGCCGTAGTCGGGGACGGATTCCACCGACAGGTACACACCGTCTTGCACTAAGTACGCGCTGCCCTTGTCGACCAAGGTGGCGATCATGTCGACCATTTGCTCGACGTACGCCGTGGCATGAGGAATGTCGTTCGGGCGCTTGACGTTCACCGCATCCATAGCCCTGAACCACATCTCTTCGCACTTCACTGCAACCTCGGTGGCAGTGCGGCCTTCCTTGTTGGCACGGTTGATGATGGCGTCATCGATGTCGGTGATGTTGGAAACCAGGCGAACTTCCAGCCCGGTCCACTCCAGGTATCGGCGAAGGATGTCGTACACGATGGTGGCTCGTCCGTGGCCGATATGGGCCGGGCCATACACCGTTGGACCGCACAGGTAAATGCCGACCTTGCCGGGCTCTCGCAGAGCGAGCTCACGTACCGAACCCGTGGCAGTGTCATGCAATCTCAACATCTGTCCCATGGTAGTGACGGCGGTCCCCCATCCGGTGGGAGGTTCACTCCGGCCATCGGGTTTCTTGTCACAACGAGGTCACCGAGCCCGAGGTGCATCGGCCGAAATTTCGAGCCGCTGAATATGGACCGAAGTGGAAACGCTCAAGCCGACTAGCTTTTACGGCTTATGGCGACGGTCCCCGAAAAACCCACCCTTGACAATATCGAGGCCCCCCTCATCACTCGATGGGAGGCCGATGGCACCTACCGGTTCGACCGGTCACAGGTCCGCGCCAACGTTTTTTCCATCGACACTCCCCCGCCAACTGTGTCGGGCTCACTTCATGTTGGCCACATGTTCAGCTATACCCACACCGACACCATCGCCCGCTACCAACGCATGACCGGTAAGAGCGTGTTCTATCCCATGGGGTGGGATGACAACGGCCTCGCCACCGAACGCCGCGTGCAGAACTATTTCGGCGTGCGCTGCGACCCGTCGCTGCCATACGAGGCCTCGTTCACACCGCCGTTCGAGGGTGACGTGCCGAAGGGGACGCCGCAGGTGTCGATCAGTCGGCCGAAC
>JAYTKG010000092.1:0-2429 GCA_043730435.1 Acidimicrobiia bacterium
CCGAGGCACGCCAGTTCAACCTCATGTTCAAGACCCAAGCCGGCCCGGTAGAAGATTCTGCGGCCACCGCGTACCTGCGTCCCGAAACCGCTCAGGGCATGTTCACCAACTTCTCCAACGTGCTGCAAACCACACGCAAGAAGCCGCCGTTCGGCATCGCCCAAATCGGCAAGAGCTTCCGTAACGAGATCACGCCGCAGAACTGGATCTTCCGCACCCGAGAGTTCGAGCAGATGGAGATGGAGTTTTTTGTACCGCCGGCCGAAAGCGCCAAGTGGTATGACTACTGGTGCAAGGAGCGGATGAACTGGTACCTCGAACTTGGCATCCCGGCTGACATGATTCGGCTGCGCCCGCACGATGCCGACGAGCTGTCGCACTATTCATCGGGCACCAGCGACGTCGAGTTCACCTTCCCGTGGGGTTGGGACGAACTGGAAGGCATCGCGCAGCGCACCGACTACGACCTCAAACAGCACGCCCTGCATTCGGGCGAGAAGCTCGACTACTTCGACCAGACCACCAACGAGCGCTATCAGCCCTTCGTCATAGAGCCGGCCGCTGGCGCCACCCGCACGACAGCAGCATTTCTGCTCGCGGCGTACGACGAGGTGGATGTGAAAGGCGAGATCCGCGTTGTGCTTCGTCTGCATCCGCGTCTTGCGCCGTACAAGATCGCCGTGCTGCCGCTGTCGAAGAAGGACACGCTCACGCCCGTGGCCGAAGAGGTTCTTGGCGTGCTTCAGCCGCACTATATGTGTGACTACGACGAGACCCAATCCATCGGCAAGCGCTACGCCCGCCAGGACGAAGTAGGCACGCCGTTGTGTGTCACGGTCGATTTCGACACGCTCGAAGACCGAGCCGTAACGGTGCGCGACCGAGACAGCATGGAGCAGGTCCGTGTGCCCATCGATGGCTTACTTGAAACAGTTCGCGCTCGCCTCGGCTTCTGATTCTTGGAGCCGTCGTTCAAGAGATTTGGTCAAGAATGGCCGGAGTGGCCACTGTGACGGTTGACACGATGTATCATCCCGATAGAGCCACTGGGTTCAAACAAGGGGGAGTGTTCGGTGAACCGTTCCGACACAATCGGCGTAGGCAAGCTCGCATCGATCGGCATGGCATTGTTCATTGTGCTTGCGAGCTGTAGCAGCTCGAAGGCCACTCCGAAGACCAACGTGCTGCCTGCTACCGTCGTGAAAACCACGGTTGCCGTCGCCACCACAACCGCCCCGCCGGTCACCACCGCGACGCCGGCGCCAGTCACCACGATCGCCATTGTGGTGCCAGATGGCTACCGCAAGGAACCGGACACCGGTCAACTTTCGCAGGGTGATGCCGGGCCACGGGTAGCGGCCCTTCAAAAGAGGCTGGCTGCGCTCGGCGGTTCCCCCGGTCCGGTTGATGGGGCGTTTGGCCAAACGACTGACAGTGCAGTGAGGGCCTTTCAGAAAGCCAGTTCGCTCAAGACCGACGGCATCGTTGGCCCACAAACCCAAGCCGCCATCGATGCGGCATGCCTAAAGGCGAAGTGCTGAGCCTCACCGGAGGCTGATGAAGCAAGTCGCGTTCTGTATCAGGCGGGAGATACCAAGCGGGCCTTACTGTGTAGACCCAGGCCGGTCCGCGGTGTGGGCGTGCTTTCAGCGGGGCGGTGGCAGGGTTTGCAGCACGGCAGCAAAGTCCGGACGAGCGCGCAGACTGTCGAGGCCGGAATCACTCAGTCGTGTTCGCTCCTCGGGGTCGACAAGTGCCGTGCGTAGCCACGCCACGGCCTGATCCTGATGGCCAAGAACGGCCAGCTCAGTAGCGATCTGGTGGGCAGTAAACGCATCATGGTGTTGCTCGTGGACGCGAGCACCGTATTGCACCGCCCGCTGGAGGTAACCGAGCCGGTGAAGCACATGGTGGTAGGTACGGGCGCCGTGCAAGTTGTCGACCGGCACCGGATCACTCACGAGGTCGACGAGGTACAGCAGAACGTCGTGTTGGGCGTTGTCGCTGAGCTGCCAGTAGCCGGTGGGGCGAGTGACGGAATCGAGGATGATCCGGCGGGCGTCACCCTCGTCGTTCTTGGCGGCAGCACTGGCGGCAAGAATCCACGGCGATGGGGTGGTACCGGTCGGGAAGCTCGTGAGGTCGCCGGTCTGCCATGCCCGCTCCTCGCCACTCAGCACCGCTTGCGCGGGGTCGCTTGCGACCGAGCGGTTCGTCTGCTGTTTTCCCGCGTTGAGCGCACCCAGGTTCATCACTGTCAGCATGATGCCGGGCAAGATGAAGAACGACCCGCCGCCGCTTTGGCTCTGCAGCAAGCCGTACAGGGCGATGCAGATCGACGTCCCCAGGCTCACCATTTGAAAGACACGGCGACCGTTCTTTGGGTTCAGTTTCTCGAAGCCGAGCGACACGATGTTTCCGCCGTCGAG
>JAYTKG010000093.1:0-16413 GCA_043730435.1 Acidimicrobiia bacterium
TGGTAGCGAGGGTTGGATCGGGGTTGATCCCGTAGAAGACATCAGCGAACTCGGTAACGGTCGGTCGGTCGATCGGCTTCGACGAGAGTGAGCTGTTGATGACTTCAGCGACCATGCTCGGCACTCGACGATGAGTCTCAATGGGTGGGGCCGAACCTGTTATCTGTCGATACGGCCGAGTCGTACCGCTGGCATTTCGCGAAGCGCCGTCGTCGAGGAATGGGTTGACACCGCTCAGTGCTTCGTAGGCGAGAAGCCCTAGCGCCCAGACGTCGCAAGCGGTGGTAAAGAGTTCACCGGCAGCTTGCTCGGGGGCCATGTGGCTTCGGGTCCCCCACCCAGCCGGACCTACGCCGCTGGCATGGGCAAGGCTGAGATCGATCACCTTTGCGCGGCCCGCCTCCACGATCACATTCGATGGCTTCAAATCGAGGTGGAGCAACTGATTACTGTGAAGGTATCGGACTGCTGATGAGATCTGCGTCAGCATCACCGACAGGTTTGACAACGTCATCCGTTTGCCCGCTTCGCGCAGCGCCCCGAACATTGATTCGATTGTCATACCGGAGAGGGTCTCGAGCACGATGAGCGGCACCGGTTCCAGCTGTACATCGTAGGCTCTGACCAGGTGCATGTGGCTGAAAGTGAGCAGCAGGTTGCCTTCGTCGAGCAGCTGTTTTTCCAACACCGCGTTGGCGCGATCTGGACGGCAGCGCTTGATCACACATCGACACGATCGCTCGGATGACCAGGCGTCGTACACCTCAAGGTCCCGCCCGAGGGATAGTCGCCTAATGACCTGGTAACCATCGGCTAACCGCTTGGCCGGACGCGGACTCCTAGACATCTGCGGTACCCGACTCTTGGCAGAGCGTGCGGTAGAGCTCGCATCGCTCGTACAGCGTGTGGTGATCTCCCTGATCGACGATATGTCCGCGTTCGAGCACAACGATGAGGTCGGCCTCTTTGGCGAGCATGAGATTATGCGTGATGATTACCGTGGTCCGTCCGTGCATCAACTGGCGAAGCGGTGTCATGATGCGCGTCGTTGATGCCGGATCAAGGCCGGTGGTCGGCTCGTCCAGGATCACAATCGGTGTGTCGCGCAGCAGGCCACGGGCAATGGCAACCTTTTGGCGCTGACCCCCGGACAGTCGTCGGCCCCGTTGCCCGGCTCGGGTGTCAAGACCCTCGGGCATCTTGGTGACATCGTTGGCGAGGTCAGCCGTGCGGACGGCGTCGGAGACCTCCTGGTCGGTCGCGGTTGGCCGGCCGTAGCGCACATTGGCGTCAATAGTTGTGTCGAAAATAGCCGGGTCCTGCGGCACGTAGGTCATGTGTCGGCGGAGAGAATCGATGGAGATCACATCGACGTTCACCCCATCCACGCGTAATGCGCCTGAGGTCGGAGCGTACCAACGCTGCAGTAACCGAGCGACAGTGGTCTTTCCCGCGCCGCTCGGTCCAACGATGGCCAGGGTTTGCCCGGGAGAAACGGAAAACGTGACATTCGTGAGCGCATCGGTATCAGCCTGCGGGTAACGGAAATGGACGTTTTGAAAGTGAATCGTTCCGTCGATGAATGGCACCTCGCACACGGCGCGTCGCTCGTGAACCGACGGGGTCGCCGCAAACAGCTCCACGACCCGCTCGCCACTGGCTGCCGCCGACTGCATACTCTGCGACAAACGGCTCAAGCCGCGGATTGGTCCGAACAGCTGCGTTAGATACGCCAGAAACGCCGTCAGCTCACCAAACGTGAGGGAGCGATTGCGGATTTGAAACGCGCCGTAGGCAACTGCGGCTCCACCGCCGATGAGTTCGAGTACGTCAACGAAGGGGCGATACAGCGCGCGAAGTCGGGCGGATTTCATGTCGGCTTCAAACAGTCGGTGCATGTCTCCTGTAAACCGTCGCAGTTCGGCCTCCTCGCCGTTGTTGGCCTGAACTGCGGTGATACTGCCCAGGATTTCCTCCGCTGAGGTTGAAAGTGCGCCAGTGAGCTGTCGCCGACGGCGGGCCAGAGTGCGGGTACGACCGGCAAACTTTCGCGCCAGAAGCGCAAAGGCGGGGGCGATAAGCACCGCAGCCAGCGCCATCTTCCACTGGAGAAAGAATAGGGCAAAGCCAAGAACCACGATTCTGAGAAAATTTGAGAGGCTCTCCTGCAGGCCAGAAAGCACAAATCCCTCGATGGATGCGACATCACCAGAAAGGCGCGACAAGAGATCCCCGAGGGGATTTTTATCAAAAAATTCCGGAGACAAACGTAGCAGATGGCTTAGCAGACTACGGCGAACATCTTGAATGAATTGAGAACTTATCCAGGCCGAGAGAGTTGCTTCGAAGTAGTCGGTCATCGACTCGATCAACGTCAGGCCAACCAACATCGCCAGCAACGGAGCAAGTTGATCCGGGCGACCTGGCACAAGCACGCGATCGATGATGAGGTGAAAGATCCAGACGCCGCCAGCGGCAGCTAGCGGTGACATGACGCTCAGCAGGACCACTATCGCAAGCCGGGCTCGAAATGGCCGAGCGTATGGCCAAAAAATACGAAATTGTGTACGGATAAGCTGCGATTTCGCTTGATCGGCAGGGTAGGCTAACCGCTGGCGCCCTGCTCGGAGCGCAACAAACGGAATGGTCATGACGTTGGTGGCGACCCATGGTGGCACCACCGAGTGACCCCGGTGGTGCCTGGTTCAGCTACCAGCAGCCGCCGTGACCCGAACCGCCACCGGACTTGCCGCCACCCGACTTGCCGTGGCCTCCGGACTTACCCTTACCTGACTTCTTGCTACCGCCACCAGACTTACCTTTGCCTCCGCCGTAGGCGGGTGAAGCGTGAGAAAATGATCCCATGGTGTAACTCCTTACAGTAGTTGTTGGTCATTACTCACTTTCATATGGTTCTACGAACGTGAGCAAGGAGAACAGTAAATCACTGCATGCCTATGGTCTAGGTCCTACGAACTACCTTTACACTCTCTTTACGAATCTCGTGATGCCGTTGACACCCGAGGATTGTGGGTGGACCGATCAAGAGTGCATACGTGTCGGAATGCCACTTGGATTGTCGGCGGTGGGTTTTTGGGTGGAATCGGGGAAGGAATTAGGGTTCGCCCATGGCCATTGCTCCTCTTCCTCCTGTCCGTGTCGCTGTCACCGGGGCCGCCGGCCAAATCGGCTACAGCCTGCTCTTCCGTATTGCATCGGGTGCCATGCTCGGGCCGAAGCAGCCGGTCATTCTCCAACTCCTTGAAGTCACCCCTGCTCTCGGTGCGCTTGGAGGCGTGGCGATGGAACTCGACGACTGCGCCTTTCCACTGCTGGCTGGCATCGTGCAGACCGACGATCCGAACGTGGCCTTCAAAGACGCCGACTACGCCCTGCTCGTGGGTGCCATGCCCCGCAAGGAAGGTATGGAGCGCTCCGACCTGCTTGCCGCCAACGGTGGCATCTTCAAGCCGCAGGGCGAAGCGATTGCCCGTCACGCCAACCCGGACATCAAGGTGCTGGTGGTTGGCAACCCGGCCAACACCAACGCCCTCATCGCTCGTGAGGCCGCCATGAAGGTGAAGGGCACCAAGGTGAACCCTCGCAACTTCACGGCCATGACCCGCCTTGACCACAACCGGGCCATTACCCAGATTGCGGCTCGCCTTGAGGTGGCCGTCACCGACGTGAAGCGCATGACCATTTGGGGGAACCACTCGGTCAGCCAGTATCCCGACCTGTTCAACTGCAAGGTGGGCGGCAAGAGCGCTGCCGGCCTCGTGAAGGACCGCGCCTGGATCCGCAAGACGTACGTGCCCACGGTAGCCAAGCGCGGCGCCGCCATCATCGCTGCGCGCAAACTGTCGTCGGCCGCCAGCGCCGCCAATGCCGCCATTGACCACATGCGTGACTGGGCACTCGGCTCGGCCAAGCGTGACTGGGTGTCCATGGGCGTGCCGTCCGACGGTTCGTATGGCGTTCCCGAAGGACTCATCTCGTCATTCCCCGTTGTCTGCAAGGACGGTGACTACGCCATCGTGCAGGGCGTCAAGCTGAACGCCTTCAGTCAAAAGTTTGTCGACGCATCCGTTGCTGAATTGATGGAAGAACGAGCAGCAGTGACGGACCTCAAGCTCATCTGAGCCGACCTCAGAGGCGGCAGTACGACCAGCTCGAAGGAAGCCCTTCATGATACGGCATGATGCCGTGGAAGGGTCGCGGATCATCATCGAACACGAGCGGTAGGAACGATCTGTCGCCTTCCCACATGGGCAGCGTGGGAAGAGACGGATCGTTCAGAACGCGCCGGCGCGGTACCCAGTGCAGGTCGCCCTCGGGGTTTGACGGCGGGGGAGTGCCTTCCCACTCGGTGATGAGAAAGATGAAACCAAGCCAGTCTTCGAGGTTCGGGCCGAAGCCGGGCCAGTTAACCGTGCCGCGCAAACTCATTGCAGTTACAACGATCTCGGCCTCTTCGTGCAGCTCGCGCATCATGCCGCTGGCAACATCTTCGTTCTCCTCCAGCTTGCCGCCGAGCCCGTTGAACTTTCCGAGGTGATCGTCGTTTGTTCGGGCTGTGCGGTGCACCATGAGTACCGAGTCAGTCTCGGCGTCAAGCACGTAGCCCAGCGTGCCGATGATGGGGGCGTAGGGCACCTACCCGACGGCGACTCGCGCCGCGACTTCGGTCATGGTGTCCACACCGCGTCGAAGCTCTTCGTCGCTGATGCGCTCGAATTCCCCCGACTCGGTAAACAGTAGATCTGACACCGTCATCATGCCGAGCGCTGCGATCTTTCGCAGCGCCGCAACCGTGTAGAGCGTGGCGACCTCCATCTCGATGCCGAGGTGGCCGCGAGCAGCAAGGCGAGCGAATCGCCCCTGGTCAGGGTCATAAAACACGTCACTACTGGCTACCAGTCCGACGTGGAGCGGGAGCCCCTTGGCCTTCACGCCGCTGACGGCTGCTTCGAGCAAACCCCAGTCAGCAGTAGGGGAGTGCGCCTCGCCCATGGTGTAGGTGGACGTGGTGGAATCGAGCGCCGTGGCAGCCATAGCGATGATGACATCGGCCATTCGCATCGACGCCACCAACGCGCCGCAGGTACCGACGCGCACGATGCGGTTGGCACCCAGCTGGATCAGTTCTTCGTAATAGATGGCCGCCGACGGCCCGCCCATTCCGACACCCTGCACGCTGAGCGGCTTGCCCTCGAACAGGCCGGTGAAGCCGAGCATGCCTCGCTGGTCGTTAACCTGTTTGGCGTTGGTCAGAAACGTTTTGGCGATGTGCTCGGCGCGCTTGGGGTCGCCAGGGCACAGCACGGCAGGGGCGTAGTCACCGGGCGTCGCTCGTATGTGAATCGGCATGGTGACAACTTAGGACATGCTGTCGTGGCGTGGCTTCTTGGCGGGAATTTTCGGGTGAGGACGGCGAACATCGGAGTCGGCCCGGCGCAGGGTGACGATGGCATCCAGCCCACCGCCCGGGGCGGCCTCAAGCCTGATGGTCCCCTTGTCGGTCGCGAGCATGCTGGCGGCGATGGACAGGCCGAGGCCGGTCCCGCCAAAACCGTCGGTCTGGCTCGGGTCAGCCCGCCAGAACCGGTCAAAGGCGCGAGCTCGTTGCGCCGAAGTGAGGCCGGGGCCGTTATCCAGAATGTGAATATCGATCACGTCGTTGAACGGCTCGGCGACCAATTGCATCTGTGGTTGCTCGGTGTCGGATTTGCTGAGCGCGTCGAATGCGTTGGCGATGAGGTTATCCAGCACCTGGGAGAACCGGTCTGGGTTGGCTACCACGATCAACTCGGGTGAGCAGGTCATACCCAGGGTGATGGACCGCTCGGTCGCAAATGGTTCCCAGTCGTTGATGCGAGTTTGCAGCAATGATTCCAACACCATTGGTTGGCTGTCGTTCCAGGTGGTGGGTCGGTCGGCACGAGCAAGCGTGAGAAGTCCGTCAACCAGCCGGGACAATCGGTCGGTCTGATCGAGCGCGCTTTCTAGATCTTCCTGGCCGGCCTCTGTCACTTCTGACTCCATACCTTCCAAACGCAGCCGCAGCCCGGTGAGGGGTGTGCGCAGCTGATGCGACGCGTCGGCCACGAAGGTCTGTTGGCGCTTCACCAGTCGCTCTAGCCCTTCGGCGGTCGTGTTGAACGCGTTGCGCAAAGAGGCGACCTCAGGCGGGCCACCCAAGTCGAGGGCGCGGCGGTCGAGTTGGCCGCTGCCGAAGTCAGCCGCAGCTCGTTCGAGCGCTTTGATCGGGCGGGCAATTGATCGGGAGAGCACCACGCCCAGCGCTGCAACGAGCGCCAAGGAAATCAGTGCGGTCAGGCCGATAATCAGCCAGTAGCGATTGATGTCAGCTTTGGTCGCGTCGCTGGGGAATGTCAGTCGTACCGCACCGATGATGCTGCCATTGCGAGCCACTGGTGCTACCACGAACGTCAGTTTCTTCCCCAGAGTGTTGGATAGTCGTTCGCCGGTTTGGACGGTTCGTTCGGCGAAAAGCGCGGCGATCTCCGGTCGATCGGCCATGTTGTTGGCCCGGCCGACCATGGTCTCCTGCTGGCTGTCGAGCACCACGGTGCCATCCTTCGTGACGGCAACGACGCGTAGTTCGCTGTTCGCGGTGAAGGTCCGCACCCACTCTTCATTGGGCGGGTGCGGTATTCCTTGGTCGACCGATTCTTCCACTTGGCTGGCGATGAGAAACGCTCGTTGCACAAGGCTGTTTGTCAGCTCCTGTCGCTTTTGACGCTGGAACGTGGCACCCATCGGAATGGTGAGGATCACCAGCACCGTCATTGTGATGGCGAGGTAGCTCGCCAAGAGTCTTCTGGTCACTCGATCGGTTGAAGTCGGAAACCGACACCGCGAACGGTCTCAATCCACGCGGTGTCACCCAGCTTCTTGCGCAGCGATGCAATGTGGACGTCGAGGGTCTTGGTGGGTCCGTACCAGTGGCTGTCCCACACCTGGTCGATGATCTCGCCTCGTGTGCGAAGCGCGCCAGGGTCCTCGGCCAGAATGGCGAGCAGATCGTATTCCTTCGGAGTGAGGATCAACTCGACGTCACGCAGCAGAACCCGGTGTGATCGACGGTCGAGCGTGAGGATGCCGAGACGCTGGATGTTGTCGACGTCGACTCCCGCCGTCCCCTCTGCATCGGGTGGAACAGCGTTGGTTCGGCGCGTCACCGCCCGGATGCGAGCGATGAGTTCGCGGCTTCCGAACGGCTTGACGACATAGTCATCGGCGCCGAGCTCAAGACCCAAAACGCGATCGATCTCCTCGCCCCGCGCCGTCAGGACGATGATGGGCGTGGCTGATGTTGAGCGCAGTGATTTACACACGTCGAGTCCGTCCATATCGGGCAGCCCGAGGTCAAGCAGAACGAGGTCGGCTGGATCGGCCGCAAGCGCGTCGGCGCCGGTAGATACCCACGTCACCTCGTAGCCGTCGCGTTCGAGAGCGCGCTGCAGCGGCTCACCGATAGCTTTGTCGTCTTCCACAAGCATGATCCGCACGGATAAACCATTGCACGAAAAGGACCGCTGTGCAGGGAGTTCACTAATTCCTTACCTTGGCTTGGCCTGGCCTTGTCACGGCGCCTCATAGAGTTGGCGCATGCCATCCCGCCGAAAACTGCTGATCGCAGCCTCGATCTGCAGCATTCTGATGGTTTCCGGTGCGGCCGCCGCTGCCAATGCTGCGCTCCTGAGCCAGGTCGGTGAGAGCAAGCAGCTCCCCACCGGCAAGCTTGCGCTTCCTGTCTCATCGCCGCAAACGACGGTCGACGAACCCACAGATTCATCGGTCCGGCCGGTAACGACACATGCCACCACAACCGCCGTCGCCATCACCACGTCCGCTGACGCCACTGCAAGCACGGTGGCCGAGCCAACCGATCCTCCCGATGGTGCGCCCAACGTCCCCGCAACATCGACGTCAGCCACGAGTTCGCCCGACGAAGTCGAAGGCAGTCAAGTGACCGCTCCCTCGTCAAAAGCCCCCGTGGCAACACCGGGGCGCGGTACGTCGTCGGCCACCTCAACAGCGCCTTCGTCCCGTCCTGCGTCCACGTCGTCTCCTCCGAGCGCTCCTGCGAAGGCCACGTCCGCGCCGCCGAACACCTCGGCCCCCGAGAAGTCTGTGGCTACGCCGCCCACCACCAAACCTCGCACCACGTCCACCACGCATCATGATGATGACGATGAAAAAGAGCACCGGGACGACTGATTTCTTCGTCGGATGGGCTCTCGTTCTAATGTCGTGGAAATGGCAGACATTGATCGAGTCGGTGTAATCGGAAGCGGGCTTATGGGCTCGGGTATTGCTGAGGTCTGTGCCAAAGCCGGCCTCGATGTGTTGGTGCGCGAGATCAATGCTTCTGCCGCCGAAGCCGGCTTGGCTCGTCTCACTGCATCCTTCGATCGAGCGGTGCGAAACGGAAAGCTCGACGAGGCGGCGCGCGACAGCGCCATGAAGAACATTCGCTTCACCACCGACCTCGCTGACATGGCCGACCGTGAGCTGGTGATTGAGGCAGCAATTGAGGACGAGGCCCTCAAGACCGACATCTTCCGGCAACTCGACGCCATCGTCACCAGCCCGACCGCACTCCTGGCCTCAAACACCAGCTCGATTCCCATCACGCGCCTCGGTGCCGTCACCGGTCGCCCCGAGAATGTGCTCGGCATGCACTTCTTCAACCCCGTGCCGGTGCTGCGGCTCTGCGAAATGGTGCAGGGTGCACGCACATCTTCAGAGTCCATGGACCGCGCCGCCGCGTTTGCCACCGACCGTCTCGGCAAGACAGTCATCCGTAGTAAAGACCAGGCCGGATTCATCGTGAACGCGCTGCTGGTGCCGTACCTGCTCGCCGCGATTCGGATGCACGCCAACGGCTTCGCTTCAGCCGAAGACATCGACGCCGGCATGATCGAAGGGTGCGCACACCCCATGGGTCCGTTGCGGCTCTCGGACCTCATCGGGCTCGACACCCTGGTGTTCGTCGCCAACAGCCTCTACGAAGAATTCAAAGAGCCGCTCTACGCCGCCCCGCCAGCCCTGCTCCGCATGGTCGAAGCTGGCCTGCTCGGCCGCAAATCCGGCCACGGTTTCTACACGTACTAGCTACCTCGCTGGTCGCTACCGCTCCTGGCGCTCGTTCTCGCTTCGCTCGGCAATGCTGGGACCCTCTCTGGACTGTTAGGTCGAACCGGCCTTTTGCAGGAGCCTCGCGCTCATTTTTTGCTCACCTACTTTAGGAATTTGCTGGTGGTGTTGTCGGCCAGAACTTTGCCGTCGGTTTGGCAGGTAGGGCAGTAATTGACGGTATAGCGGGAATATGCCACCTCGCGAACGCTGTCGTTGCAGTCGGGGCAGGGTAAGCCGGTGCGGTTATGCATCGCGGCGGGCCGCTCCTTGGAGGAACTCATGTTGTCCTGCTCGCGTTCGAACGCGAGGCCTTCGTCGCAGCAACGGTGAATGGCATCGACAACGGCTGCGGCACCGGCAGCGCCCAGCTTGCCGGTCATGGCGAACGGGGACAGGCGGGCAGCGTGGCAGATTTCGTTGGCCAGCAGTCGGCCGAGACCCGCGATGCAGGCCTGGTCTCGCAGGAAGCCGTGCAGGCGCATGTTGTGGCTGGCAAAGCGCTCGGCCAACGCAGCGGCCGTGAGATCAAGTGCGTCGGGACCAAGCCGGTCGAGCGGCGGGCGGTGGAGTCGACCCTCGGTCTCGACGCACCATACGCCTGCCTTGCGCTCCGTACCGGCCTCGGTCAACAGCCAGGTGCGGCCGTCGTCGAACGTCCAGCGGGCCTGAGCCGTCTTGGGTTTGGCGTCGGGCTTCATGTCGTCTTTCAGCCGTCCGCCCTGCATGAGGTGCACCACGAACGTGGTGGGGCCGAACGTGGCCAACAGGTACTTGCCACGGCGGGCCACATCGCTCAGGGCATGCCCCTTCGCGGTCGCGGGGTCGGGCGAGGCCGTCTTCAAGGCCGTGAAGCGAAGCGGTTCGAAGCGCTGCACCACCGCACCCGAGAATCGGGCGGTCAGCCGCTCACAGTGCGCCTGCACTTCGGGCAGCTCAGGCATAGTCGGTGCGGTCTCTCACCCGGCTGAACACGGGTTCAAGGGCGGCGAGCACCGGTTGATTGGCGACCAGTTTGTCCTTGTCGCCCTGCAGCTTGATGAGACCCTTTAAGAACGCCTCTTGGGCCGCGAGGGTGCCGGTAGCGACCCCCACGGCCGTCTTCCAGGTCTGATCGAATCGCACGTCCTCGGGGTCGGCGGGGCCAGGTCCGAAAGCGACGCTGCCATCGTGTACCTGGAGGTGGTAGACGATGGTTCCCTCGGGGCCCTTGGTGACGACCTGGGTGATACCGATGGCCAAATCGCCGGCGGCGGCAAGTACCGCAGGGTCGGTTGCCACTTCCTGAGAGAGTTCTTCTATCCAGGCCAAAGACAGGTAGCGCGCCACGCCCTCTAGTCTGCCTCACATGACTGCCCTGGACCGAGTGTCGCTGCCGTGGTCGGCCGCCGATGAGATGCGCCACACATCTGATGGCCAGCCCGATTGGCGCGAGGAATGGGCTTTCTGGTTCTGGTCCTCCGACGGTCTAACCGGCGGCTATACCGGTCTCACCGTGGTCGGCGGTGCCTCCTGGTACTGGGCCGCCCTCGTTCGACCCGGCCAGCCATTGCTGCACGTTTGCGACCTCGATGGGCCTGCGCTGCGACCCGGGTCGTCGCTGCTCTTGAAGGCGGAAGGGCTATGGGCCGACCACGAATGTGAGGTGCCGTTTCAGCAGTGGACTGTCACCAACGAGTGCTACGCAGTCGCGCTCGACGACCCCGACGAAGTCTTTGGCCGGGCTTACGGGGTGGCGACACCGATCGCCTTCGACCTCGAGTGGTACGCCACCGACACGCCGCACCAGGTCGAGGGCGGCTACGCACAGGCCGGCGCGGTGCACGCCGTCATCGAGCTACCGGATGGTCCGTTACACGAAGAGTTCGTCGGCTACCGCAGCCATCGATGGGGACGATGGTTGTGGCGGAGCGATCAACCCGCCGACGGAACACGGGCACCGCTGCTGGTCGATGGCGTCCGAGTAGAACGTCGACTCACCGCCCGAGGGTGGAGCGAGACCGCCCTCAGACCTTGACGGCAGCCCGACGGTGCTTCAGAAACTCAAGCGCAACCGGCAGCAGGCTGAGCCCGATGATGCCAACAACCGCAAGGTCGATGTGCTCACGAATAAAGGCCACTTTGCCCAGGAAGTAGCCGAGGAGGGTGATTCCCACCGCCCACATGGCACCGCCGATGAGATTGAACGTCACGAAGGTTCGATACTTCATCTTTGAGACGCCGGCCAGCACCGGAGCGAATGTGCGTACCACGGGCACGAAGCGGGCCATCACAATGGCCTTGGGGCCGTGCTTGTCGAAGAAGGCTTGTGCTTTCAGAACGTTGCTCTGCTTGAACAGCCTGGAGTCTTCCCGCTTGAAGAGTGCGGGTCCGACCTTGCTGCCGAAGAGGTAGCCGACCTGATCGCCGGCCACGGCGGCGATGAACAATATGAGGAGCACAACGGGCAGCGGGGGGAACTTCACGTCCGTGAGGGCGGCCGCTACCCCGGTTGGTTTGGTGAGTAGAAATCCCGTGATAAAGAGCAGACTGTCTCCAGGAAGGAAGAAGCCGATGAGCAGACCTGACTCGGCAAAGATGACGGCAGCAACCAGCAGGAGCCCGCCCTTGGCGAAGGTTTCGGGGCTGAGAATGCTGGCGAGGATGGTGGAAAGCACGGCGGAAGGCTAGTAGGCGCAGAGGCCGAGAACTATTCAGGTACCGGGTCGGTCACGCGCCACGTCTGCGCTGCTCGATGGCGTGACGAACCAGTGAGATCAGTACCTTCTTGGTGTCGATCCGCTCTCGCACGTCAACGGCCAGAACCGGGATGGTGTTGACTATCCCGAGTGCGTCCCGCACCTCGGCAACTTCATGGTGCAGCGATCCGTCGAACCGGTTCAGCACGACCACATAGGGAACGCCTCGCTGTTCGAAGAAGTCGAGTGGGGCAAAGGAGTCAGCCAGACGGCGGGTATCGGCGATGACGACGGCGCCGACCGCACCGCGGACCAGTTCATCCCACATGAACCAGAACCGGTCCTGACCGGGCGTGCCGAACAGATAGAGCATGGTCTGCTCGAAGGTGATGCGGCCAAAATCCATGGCCACGGTGGTGGTCGTCTTGGTTCGCACCTCACCCGTTTGGTCGATGCCAAGCCCCAGGCTGGTCATGGGTGCTTCGGTGGTCAGCGGTTGAATCTCGCTGATCGCTTCGACAAAGGTGGTCTTGCCCGACGCGAAACCGCCGGCGATCACGATCTTGAGCGGCCGGGTGGTGAGCGGCGCCGGCTTCTCGAGCAGGTCAGTAGGCCTGGAGGTCATTGAGCAGCCTTTCTAGGGTTGGAAGATCGGGTCTGCCATCACCGATGACGGCTTCGCTGACGGCAACCAAGCCATCGGCGGCCAGGTCGGAAACGATGACTCGGGCGATGCCGAGGTGGACACCGATGCGAGCGCTGATCTCAGCAATCGACATCGGGCTGGACACATGGCGAAGAATCGCTGCTCGCTCGGCCATTTCCCGGGGCAGTGCGCGCTCGCCGACCGGCGTGATCTTTACCAACGTGTCGAGCGCGAGGTCCTGGCCGTGCGAGCGCGCCCGCCCCTGCGTCAGCGCGAACTGACGCACGAAACGCGGGGCAGTGCCCCCCGATGGCGGGGTTTCTGACAAGGAGTTCAGGTCCGGGGCAGGGATGTTTGAAGCTCAGCGATGAGCAGCGGTGTGAGCACGGTTCGCATCCGCTTGGTGAGCATGGTCATCTCGTAGCCGACCACACCAGCGTCACACTGCATGCTGGCTAGAACCGCAAGCGAACTGCCGTTGCCGATGGCCATGAAGAACATGAACCCCGCGTCAAGCTCCACGATGACCTGGCTTACGTTGCCACCGCCGAAGCAGCGCGCTGCGCCCTGCGTCAGACTGGTGAGGCCAGACGCAACGGCCGACAATTGATCGCCGCCGGCGCGCCCAATGCCGCTCGACATGGCCATGAGCAACCCGTCGGCCGAAACCACGACGGCATCAACCACGCCAGTAATGCGCTCGACAAACGATTCGAGCAACCAGTTGAGGTTGGTGGCTTCCGAACTCATGGTGCTCATGATGCATCTCCGTCTGTGTGTTGGTCGTCGCGTCCCGCGTCGACGCCTTGGGTGAATGACTTCAGCATGCTGGCCCGGCGGTCGGCGTCGTCGCCTTCGATCGGCGCGCTCACCTGTGGGAAGCGGCGGATGACGTCGGTTCTGGCCGCGGCGAATGTGTCGCTGAGCGCGCCTCGCCTTGGGAGCCCAGCGGACGTCAGCGCGGTCGGGCTCGTGGCTGGTTTCGGAGCGAGCCGAGGGATGACAGTGGGTGGCGCTTGCGCGGTCCGGTCGGCTCGGCGGGGAAGCGCTCCCGGTAGCTGCGGTGATGTCTGTGCGGCAGGGGTATGGGTTTTGGGAAGCACCGCTTCGTTGAACTTCATAGCGCGGACGGCTGCTTCGGCTTCAGCGACCACGGGCATGTCCTGGTTCAGCACATCGAACAACGAGAATGGCAGATCGACGCTGGCTGCGAGGCCACCGGCTGGATTGTTCTGCAGACGCACCCGCGCGCCGAACCGTTGCGCCAAGCGTCCGATGACTTGGAACCCGACCCGATCGGTGGCGATGTCTTCTATCAGCGGTGGGGACTTCACGACGTCGTTGGCCGCCGACAGCTCGTCCTCGCTCATACCGACGCCGGAGTCGATCACCCACACGCGGAAATGCGACGGACCGCGCTGCATGCGGACCGTGACGGAGGTCAACGGATTGGAGTAAAGCGTGGCGTTCTCGATGAGTTCGGCGAGCAGATGAGACAGGTCAACCGCGTACTGACCCGACAGCAGTAAGTCGTTGCCCGGTTGCGCTTCGAACCGAACCCGGTCGAGGTCTGCCACCTCAGACGCTGCGCCGCGAATGACGTCGGAAAGACGAACCGACGCCGACCATGAACGCGACCGATTGCTGCCGGCAAGAATCAAAAGACTCTCGGCATTGCGTCGCTGACGGGTGACCATGTGGTCAAGCTTGAAGAGGCCCTCGAGGAGGTCGGGATCCTGCTCGGACGACTCCATCCGGTCGATCAGCTCAAGCTGACGATCGATCAAGGACTGATTGCGGCGACCGAGGTTTAAGAGCAGGTTCGTCATCGTTGTGGCCTGGCGCTGCGAGTGTTCAAGCGAGGTTTCAATCGAGGTGCGCAGGATCGTGTTGAAGTCGGCAGCGAGCTGGCCGATTTCGTCGTTCTTGTCTGAAGTAAGCTGCGGGAGCGCGCCGGCGAGCGCTTCGGGGGTCGGGTGGCGCAGCGTCTCCAACACCTGTGGGAGCTGGTCGACCGCGATGTTGTGAGCGTCGGTGGTGACCTTGCGCATCCGGCTCGTCAGGCTGCGGCCGACGAAGAAGGCGGCGAGCGCAGCCGACAGGAGACCGGCTGCGGCAAGCAATCCGTAGAGGACTGCAGAACGACGCTCGGACGAAGCGATCTCGCCAGCCTTGCGGTTGTACTCGGAGAACTGGTTGTCGTCCAGGCTGTTCACGGCATCGAGGGCCTTGGTGGCGCGTTGTACCCAGGCGTCGCTGGCCAAGGTGATGCCCACATTCTTACGACCGGCAGCCACGAACTCCTTCGCCAACTGGTCGGTTTCGGTGACCTCGGGTCTGCCGGCGAGAGAGCCGTAGACGCGCAGCGTGTCGATGTCGGCCGTTGCCTTGAACGTGGCGAGCGCCCGGTCGGCGTTGTCCTGTAGACCGACGAACGTGGCGACTTCGCTCGGGGTCCAAAGGGTGCCGTCGAGGCGTCCGGCCGGGTAGGTGTAGACGAGGCCCTTAAGTTCTTTCGCTTCAAGGTAGGAGGTGATCAACGATCCAAGATCGATGAGAGACTTATCTCCGGTAGTGCGGGTGAGTGCCCCGGCCAGAAGCACGAGCGATCGTTGGACACCAGCGAAGGAGGCGAACGACTCGTCGGGGCTGATGGCGAAGTTGTCGACCGAACCGCGCAGTGGGTCGATGTCGTTGGCGGCACTTGCCCCGGGTTTGCTCAAACCGTTCACGCCGTCGAGCGACACACTGGTAAGGGGGGCGACAAGAGTGCGGAATACAACTCGACGAGCATCGGTCTTGGCTCGCTGCAACGTGAGGTCGGCTCTGGCGGCCTCGGCCTTCGTTCGCAGGTACCGCGATGACAGGGTGGACTCCTGCTGCACCTCATCGAACAACAACATGGCCGACTCGGCCACTTTGCCGTTGGAAGCCGCCTTCTTGGCGATCCGCGCCGCCTCCACACGCGGCAACGTGGCCGCGAATCCGAGGGCAGCAAGTACCAAAAGACTGGGCAGGACAACGAGAAGCAACCTGCTTCGAAACGAGAGAGCCCGCTTCATCTCACACTCAACTTTCACGCCGGCGTTGTTCTTTGGACAGGCGACCCGCCGCGCCGAGTGGCATCGTATGTTTCGACTCAAAGATGAAACCAGGGGCGGATGGACCATTGCATCCGGCGCGATGTCCCGTTTTGTCGCCGGAATCTCCCCAGAACAACGAGAGGTATCGCTCAGGTCACCTAGAGTGCGGGTAATGGTGAATGACTCGTGCCCATTTTCTCCGGGGTCACGCCCACCTGTTTTGGCTGGCCGGGCTCACGAACTTGAGCTGCTGCGAGATGGGCTCGCAGCGCTGCAGGATGGACGACCGTCGTCATGCGTGTTGGTGGTTGGGCAGGTTGGCAACGGGCGCACCACACTCGTGCGAGAGTTCGCGCGCTCGGCCGCCGACGCGGGTTGGTCGCCCGCCATTGTGACCCTGACGGCCTCCGATGACCTCGGTCAACAGGTGGCCCGCGGGCTCGCTACTGCGGCGCTCCACCTGCGTCAGCATCGCGACGATCCTGCGTCCACCAACGCGCTCCTGCGCGCCGCCCACAGCTTCGGTTTGGCCTATGGCGTTGATCTTCCCGTTGGGGCCGAAACCGTCGGGCCCGAGATCGGATGGTCCGGTCGGTTGCATGACGACGTGTCGGTTGTCCTCGAAGAGGTCGGCACACTCTGTCGACAGCTCGGAAGCGGGCTGGTGCTGATCTTTGATGATGCCCCCGGTTCGGTTGCCGACGAGCTCACCGTTCTTGTGTCCGCTGCTGCCAGCGTCGCACAGGCCGGTCTACCAGTCATGGTGGTGGTGACGGGCCTCGCGTCGCTGCCCCGACTGCTCGCCGATCGATGGGTGGCCGAAGTTGGCGTCGAGACGGTT
>JAYTKG010000094.1:0-2140 GCA_043730435.1 Acidimicrobiia bacterium
GTCGTCCATGTCGGTGGTCGTCACGACGACGCGATCGATATCCGGGAGAATGGCGGACGAGTAGGGGCGGATGCGGCGATCGACGCCGGCATAGTTGGAGGATGTGGAGCGCACCATCTCGCCGCGAGGTGTCAGTTCGACCAGACCCCCTGGCGCCATACCCAGTGAATCGTGCTGCATTTGGAAGGTCGCCAGCAGATGTCCGTTGGGGAGCCGCCAGTAGCTGTGCGGATGCATCAACCCGCCCATGCTTCCGAACTGCTTCACGAGACGCGGCGCGGACGGCGTCGAGAGATCGAAGATGAACGACTGCCCGGAGCCGAAGCCGTTGGCGAACAATTGGCCGTCTGCGGGCATGACGTGTTCGGTGTGGTGCGCACGGTTGCCGCGACCAGGCACCGGGAGCGTCGTGACCAGCGCGCCGTAGTGCTCGGCCGAGGTCCGATTGCGCACGTCATAGACCGCAAGAAAGTCTGGTCCCGAACTGTCGGCTGAGGAGGACCACAGGTACAGGTAGTTGCTGGATGATGTCTGTGAGAGCGTCGGTCTTGACGACGCCGGTCCTGACGGCGCGGACAGCAGCAGCGTGGCGGCAAGCAAGAGGGCGCGGAGGAATGACATGAAGGTTCGATCTGAGTGCAGGTTTACGCTCGTTGACGCCTAACGAGGCCGTCGAAATACCGCCGCTCTCCTTCCTCACCGCTCCTGCGACATCGGTTTCCCGATCTCCCAGTGATGGCCGAAGGGATCTGCGATTCGTCCAACTAGCCATCCATTCTGCTCGCTCACCGCCGAAATCTCCTTCGCCCCCGCGCGGATGGCGTCGGCCACGACAGCGTGCGGTGCATCAACCGTAAGGATGAGTCGTACCGTCGAGCCACGCAATGATTCCGGGCTGAAGTTCATATACTCCGGAGATTCGTCGGCAATCCAGAACTCTGCCCCGTGCACTGAAAGGTGCGCGACCACAGCGCCGGAGTCGTCGTCAACTCGAAAGAGCACCTCGGCGCCCAACGCTTGCCGATAGAAGTTCACCGCCTCCGCTCCACGCCGCACTGACAGCATCGGCGCCAGGCTCATGCGCTGCGTCATGTGTCACTTCCTGTTCGCTTGAGAAAGTTTGTGATCATGTCGTAACGTGCAACAATCACCACAACGAGAACGGTGACCTAAGATACGCTCAACGTCGAAGCACTAGCCGGAGAAACGCTTCGGCCATCGAAACCCGGAGGAATGCGATGTCCCCCACCACTCACGGTTGCACTTCCAACGTGATCGTTCGCCTCGTCGCGCTCAGCGTCCGAGTCCGTAACAACGGTACCCACGAAAGCCGTAGCTCAAGGACCAAGAGCGGGACGACCCAGCTCGCCCACTCACGTGTCGCATCCCTCATCACCTCGTCCCTGACGTAGAAGTAGAGCCAGCTCTGCAGATCGTACATTACCCGAAGCCAGACCAGCACCAGTGCCAGTCCGTAGCTTCTGATCATGAACAAGCGATGGGCAGCGACGTTTCGGTTCAGCGCACACCGCCACGCTGAAAGCGTGAAGAAGAGCCAGAGCGCCCCGAGCAGGACGATCGGAAGGCGAGATCCTTCGTATTCGCTGGTAGCGCCCAGGTAAATGGCGCTCAGCGCCGCAAGCGTTGCCCCACCCACATAGACCCGTCCAATCAGCCGATGAATCCCGGGCCGCTCGGTACGAAGCGAAGACATGAACTGAAGGGGGGCACCGACAAGCACGGCCAAGGCGGCCAAGGCGTGCGCAAAGTACCATAACTGCTTGTCGAACAGCTCGGGGCCGAGTCTGTTGGGCGTGAGAAATCGGTAGTTGATCGCGCGATACAGATAGTAGACGCTTAGGGCAGTTAGTGCGAACCGAGTCAGTCGGCCACCCAGGCGCGTGAGTTGAGCTTTGGTCATGCGATAATATCGCTTCGAGGTATTGTAGGCACAGCCACCAGCATCTCTCACTGGACGATCAGCCTCGCCGCTCTCTCGGCAGATCGTTGGAATAACACCTCGGTCAACGCGGAATTCCCGCAGGTGAGCACTCTGCGCGTCCGATGTCGAAGTGAAACGAGGAGTCTTCGACGACGTGGTCGGAGATGTCGACGCGCCCGCGCCGTATGTCCGTCTCTG